>CAHJXH010000032.1 GCA_903644075.1 Sphingobacteriaceae bacterium
GGTTCTTCTGTTCAGTCTTTTATCTTGTTTCCTGGCTCTTGATTCTTGGCTCTCTTCTAAAGTCGGCAAACAGCTTCGGCCAAAGCGGGCAGAACAATGGTGGCCTGTGCGAAGGAAAGAGGCATTGGAGATTTTGCAGAAGGGCTGGATTGCGCGAACGCAAGTGGGGCAAAAGATCCCGGCCTGTGTGTTCTGAATGCTAGTGTGGCAGGCCATGTGCGTAAAGAAGCCTTTTGCGGATGAGCCGTTATTCACATTTTAATTTGTTTTTTAAAGTGTTCATGAGATCGCTACGCTAAGTTTGGTTACTTTGGCGCTCCAAAGTAACAGCCCACTCGCGGCGATTGAGCGAGACTGACAATTAATTATAGCACTGTCTATATAGTTACATTGCTTCTCTATCGCTCGCAACGAGGATCATTTATAAACATAAAAAGGGTCGATAGCTTTCACTATCGACCCTTTTCAATTCTATTTATAAAGAAAGCCTTAAGCCTTAATTGTCTTTTTCTTATTTTCAGTGTAAACTACACCACAAAGAGCCAATACCAATAATATTGATCCGGCTAATGAGATGCCTTCGCCGGTGTAGTATGATGCCGGGTGGAAGATGAACTCAATTTTGTGGTTACCTACCGGGATTTGTGCGGCACGTAATACATAATCGGCACGGAAGTACGGCTTCTCAACACCATCAATCAGCATTTTCCAGCCTTTATCGTAGTATATTTCAGAGAATACAGCCACCATGGTAGCTGTAGAGCCACTCTGATAAACCATATGATCTGGTGAGTAACTGGTTAGGGTTATGGCACCGGCAGGATCAACAGAGGTTTGTTTTTCATCAATCAGACTGCGGAATTTCTTGTCGACAATTGCCTCATCTTTTGGTGTAAAGCTGCTGATGATCTGCATTTCCTGATCAGCGTTATCTACGTAACGTACGCTTTTTACAAACCAGGCGTGGCCACAAGCAGTAGCATTAGCCTGCATACCTAAGGTTTGTGTTTTTGGATCAGCATTAATCACATATTTAGTGTTCAGCATATCCAACACATCCTGGTTCAGGCTTTTGCTCATCTGGTTGTCTAGTAATTCGTCGTAACGTTTTAAGCGAGCTGCCGAATAGCCACCTATTGATTTGTAGAAGTATGGTGTAATTGCATCCTGTTTCAGCGGCTGCGTTAAGTCGATCACGCGGAAATCAGGGTCTTTATCGCGCTGGATGATCTGATCTACTTCACGAGGCTGTGGTTTTTGGATATCTGCTTTAGCAACAAAGCTATCGTCTTTCAGGTAACGTTTATCAACCTGCCACATATCAAACAAGGTAACAGCTAATAAAATCAGCGACAATACTGTTGCGTTAAATTTCTGTTTGATGAATGCCCAAAGCACACCGAATGTGATGAGGATAAGCACCAATGAGCGGATTGCATCTGCACGGGCTAAACCGATACGGTCTTGCACAATGGCATTGCCTATTGAATTAGCAAACCCGTTGTCGCCTTTAAGCGCCTGGGTTAAATAATCAATAATTTGTTGGTGCTGCGGGCTCTTGAAAGAAAAGAACAGATCGGGCATTACAGCCAAAATCAGCGTAAAACCACCAATAACGTATAAAACAATTTTAAGCTTTTTGAAAATCTCTGTACGGTCTTTAGTAACAATGATCTCGTTTACAGCCAGGAACGCCATAATTGGGAAACACAAGGCTGCTATAACCATGATCGATTCTACCGCCCTGAATTTATTATACAGCGGGAAGTAGTTAAAGAACAGATCTGAGAAGAAGATAAAGTTGCGGCCATAAGATAGCAGCACACTTAGTATAACAGCAGCCAGCAACCACCATTTGATGCGGTTTTTAACAATGAATAAACCGAGCACAAATAAGAAACACACAATGGCACCGAAATAGAACGGGCCTTCTGTAAATTGCTTATCGCCCCAGTAAGTTGAGATACCAACACCGGCTAATTGCTGTACATAACCAACAGCCTGATCTTCGGGGATGCCTTTGTTTACAAAAGCTTTAACTACAGCAGAGTTGTTATCTAACGCTGCAAGGCCAGAGCCACCACCGTATAAGTTTGGTACCAGGATAGTGAATGTTTCGCCAACACCCTCGCTCCACTCGTAAGCATAATCTTTAGGTAAGCCATTACCAGGTTCTGCTACTGATGATTTGGTGAGGTTTGATTTACCGCGGATGGTATCGTTGCTGTATTCGGCAGTGCTCCATAAGGTCGATGCATTTACCGCTAAGGCAAGCAGGGTAGCAACACCTAAATAAGCCAGGGCTTTGCCAAATGATGGTAAAGTTTTGGTGCGTATTGCATTAACTACCTCGAATATTACCAGTACCAAAATGGCTAATAAAAGGTAATAGGTCATTTGGATGTGGTTCGACCGGATCTCTATCGCTAAAAATAAAGCCGTAAGTGTAGCGCCTGTAAAGTATTTACCACGCAGGGTTAAAATAATACCTGCCAATATTGGCGCAAAGAATGCGATAGCATAAGCCTGGTTAGCATGCCCCGCCACCAGCAATATAATATTGTACGAAGAGAAAGTAACCGCTATAGCGCCGGCAGCTGCAAGCCATGGGTTTAGCTTTAATACACAAAATAGCAGGTAAGCGCCTAACAGAAATAGTAATACCGTATCTATAGGGCTTGGAAATACAGCTTTTAAGCCGCTAATAATATGTGTAGTGATGTTATTTGGATACGGTGCCCAGATTTGAAAAGCAGGCATACCGCCCAGGATCTGGTTGGTCCATAAAATGGTAGTGTCTCTGTCGCGGTAATCCATAATCTCTTTCTGAGTGGATTGCGCGCGTGTTACGTCGTTCTGTCCAAGTGTTTTACCCTGAAAAGCCGGCGTAAAATAAAAGAAACAGATTGCTATAAAAATTCCAATAATGGCGAAGTGTGTCCCATTTCGCTTAAACCAATTGCCCATTCGTGTTCAAAAAATAATTTAATCTCCAAAAATAGAAATTTGAATGAGATTAGGAATTATAAGTTTTTTACAATGAGGCAGAACAGTTTTTGTGGAGCAGCAGAAAGATGCCCGCAATGGCTACAAATGCACCAATTGCGTATGCAATAACGGTAACTTTATTAAACTCTTCGCGTTCGCGATAAACTGTATATCCATTATAAGCACCCAAAAGCGCTAAAAATACCCAGAAAAGCCAATTTAAACTGCCACAGGTAGCGAAGAAGGGAACAACAAAGCAAACCAAAACGCAGTTTACAACAATAAGCTGAAAAATAGGCGGTGTGCCATAGTGACGACGTTTAAAAACTTCTTCAGGTATCATTCTGGGGAATTACTTAACTTCTTCGTAGTCAACAAACTCACCTTCAGAATCTGGGATGGCGCCTTTTTGTGCGGGAGGCATATAATCTACCTTAATAGCACCGGTAGGTTTTTGCTTACCGGTGTATTGGCGTTGCTGCGCATTTTGTTGTTGCTGCGCTTTATTTACCAACCCCTGAAACAGCATGGGTAAAAATATACGAATTAAACTGCGCAGGATATATAGGATACAGATAGAAATGATCAGAAATCGGATCAAAAGCATGTCTTAATAATTTAGCTTTACAAATATAAGTATATAATATTTAACGCAAAAGGTGCCTCGTTGTTACAAATTACCAATGTGCTAATTAGCCAATTTGTTGATTTGCCAATGACCTTGACACGGAATTGACAAAGCTTCTTTAATTTGTTAATTAGGTAATTTGTAGCATTTGTTAATGCTAACAAGTCCATTAACAAATTAACGAATCAACAAATTAGCTAATTAAACTTCCCTGTCATGCAGGTACAATGCCACTGCGAAAGTAAGCAGGTATATCATCTGCTGGCTTGTGGTTGCCCAATCCTGGTGCAAGTCTGTGCCGAATATCAGTACGGTAATTAATAAGCCGCCTGCTATGTATCCTATCCGGCCAATTTTGCCGCCAATTAATATCAGCAAGCCGATGAGTGCTTCTATAAAAGGTAATACGTTCAAAAACCCACTAACCAAAGCAGGCGGCATCGGTGTATTGGCAAACCCGCCCGAAGCCTTGGTTACAAACCCACTTAAATTAGGAATGCGCACTAAACCATGCATCAGCATATTAATGCCGAGGCCGATGCGTAACAGGTGTATAGCTTTGAATCTCAATTTGCTGGTATTAATTTGTCAATTAGCTATTCGGCAATTTGTAAATGATTCGCAAGTCATTGACAAATTGCCGAATAGCTAATTGTATTTCCATTGCTAATTATTTTTCTGAAAGTTTCTTTTCCAATGCAAACATTTCGTCGCGGAGCTTGGCTGCCTGTAAAAAGTCCATGTCTTTGGCGGCGGCAAGCATTTCTTTTTTGGTGTTGTCTATCGCTTTCTTCAGGTCGCCTTTGCTCATGTATTGTACAATCGGGTCGGCGGCCATGCTCATGATGTTCTCTTCCTCAACATAAGCCCTTTGCACACCGCCCTTAAAGTCCATCACCGAGGTTTGCTCCATGATAGATTCGCGCGATTTACCAACTGTTTTTGGCGTAATGCCATGCTCCGTATTATAAGCAATTTGCTTTTCGCGGCGGCGGGTAGTTTCATCCATTGTAATCTGCATGCTGTCGGTAATGGTATCAGCATACATAATTACCCGGCCTCTGTCATTACGGGCGGCACGGCCTATGGTTTGTATCAAAGAACGCTCAGATCTTAAGAAACCTTCTTTATCGGCATCCAGAATAGCTACCAGCGAAACCTCAGGTAAATCCAAACCTTCGCGCAGTAAGTTAATCCCGATGAGTACATCAAATTCGCCGAGGCGTAATCCCCTTAATATTTCAACCCGCTCCATCGTTTTAACTTCCGAGTGGATGTATCGACATTTAATACCAAGGCGGTCCATGTACTTGGCCAACTCTTCCGACATACGTTTGGTTAACGTAGTCACCAGCACACGATCGCCCATTTTAATGGTTTTATCTACCTCATCAAGCAAGTCATCTACCTGGTTAATAATCGGGCGGATCTCAATTTCAGGGTCCAATAATCCCGTTGGCCTGATCACCTGTTCTATCACCACACCTTCTGATTTTTCGAGTTCGAAATCGCCCGGTGTTGCGCTTACATAAATAGTTTGCGGTGCGAGTTTTTCAAACTCCTGAAAATTGAGCGGGCGATTATCCAACGCTGCCGGCAGGCGGAAGCCATATTCAACCAGCGAGATCTTCCGCGATCTGTCGCCACCATACATGGCACGGATCTGCGGTACGGTTACGTGGCTCTCGTCAATCACCATCAGGTAATCATCAGGGAAATAGTCCAGCAAACAGAATGGGCGGGCACCAGGTAGTCTGCCATCAAAGAAACGGGAGTAATTCTCGATACCCGAACAATAACCCAGCTCGCGGATCATCTCGAGGTCGTAGTTAACCCTTTCTTCCAATCGCTTGGCTTCGAGGAAACGCTGCTCATCAATGAATTGCTTTTTGCGCATTTCCAGTTCTTCCTGTATAGCCCAGATAGATTTGGTGAACCTGTCGCGCGGAGCCACATAAAGGTTAGCCGGGAAAAGCACCATATTCGGCATCTTCTCAATGGTTTTGCCATTGGCCGGATCGAAGCTGCTCAACTCTTCTATGTCATCACCATAAAAAGATACGCGGTAGGCATAATCCAGGTAGGCGGGGTAAATATCAACCGTATCACCTTTAACCCTAAAGGTACCGCGCTTAAACTCGGTAGTGGTGCGGGAGTAAAGGATCTCGACCAGCCGGTGCAAGAATGCATTGCGGCTAACCCGTGTACCTACAGCAAACTTAAATACCGAGTTCGAAAAATCTTCGGGATTACCCATACCATATATGCAGGAGATCGACGATACCACGATCACATCCCTGCGGCCCGACATTAATGACGAAGTGGTACGCAAGCGTAACTTCTCGATCTCTTCATTAATTTGCAGATCCTTTTCTATATAAGTATTGGTAGTGGGTATAAAAGCTTCGGGCTGGTAGTAGTCGTAATAAGAAACGAAGTAGTTAACCGCATTCTCCGGGAAGAACTGTTTGAACTCACCGTAAAGCTGCGCCGCCAAAGTTTTGTTATGGCTTAACACCAAGGTTGGTTTCTGGGTTTGCTCAATAACATTGGCTATGGTAAACGTTTTACCCGAACCGGTAACCCCCAAAAGAGTCTGATAATTTTCGCCGGACTCTACACCTGAAACCAGTTGTTTAATGGCTTCGGGCTGATCGCCGGAGGGGACGTAATGTGAACTTAATTTAAAATCCATTATATCAAAAATACGATAAATAAAGGCACCCTGCTAATCAGGTTAGCAAAAATTGCTTTCAATAAATAATAACGGATCTGGGGGCTATTAGTTCGTATGCGTTCGTATCATTTTAATTTTCATCTGTCAATAAATCCTGAATTCGGGGGGTGTTCCGGACTTTTAAGTCATTTTCATAAAGACATCAAAAACGGCATTTATGGCATGATTAAGCAGTTTTTTCTGTTTTGTGAAGGTGTTCCGGGTGTTCCAAAGTGTTCCGCTTTCAAAAAACGGAACACCTCATTAAATCCGAAATAGAAACTCCGACATCCGAAATCAAAAATATCATCTGCATATTTGCACATTCGTATATCTGCACATCAACATGAACTACCGCCACCTCTTTTTCGACCTCGACCATACCATCTGGGATTTCGATAAAAACGCTGAAGAAACCCTGCATGAACTTTATCATCATTACGGGCTGAAAGAGTTGGGCCTGCATTCTGCCGATCAGTTCATTGAAACCTACACCGCCCACAACCATCGCCTTTGGGCCGAATACCATATAGGTAAAATAAGTAAAGATTACCTGCGCGAAATGCGCTTCAAACAAACCTTCCTCGATCTGGGCGTACATCCGGATGTAATACCAACCGCGTTTGAAGATGATTATGTACGCTTAGGCCCAACTAAACTGAACCTTTTTCCGGGTGCACACGAAACGCTGGAATACCTGAAAGGTAAATATGCGCTGCATTTAATTTCGAACGGTTTCCGCGAATCCACCGAGATGAAAGTAAGCAGAACCAACCTGGCGCAATACTTCGATAATGTGATCATCTCCGAAATTGTCGGCGTAAATAAACCCGACAAAGCCATCTTCGAACATGCCCTAACCCTCGCCGGCGCCACCAAACAAGAAAGCGTAATGATTGGCGACAGTATTGAAGCTGATATTATGGGTGCACTGAATTTTGGTATGGATGCTATTTATTTTAACCCGGCTGGTTTGGCTAAACCGGAGGTTGTTAAAGTGGAAATTAGAAGTTTGGGGGAGTTGATTTCTATGCTATAGAAGAGAGTGAAGAACCAGCCAGTTTATTGTAGAGACACAATACTTTGTGTCTCCGGTAGCAATATTGAATTGACCTGTAAGAGACACAAAATATTGTGCCTCTACGGAATAATATTTCCCCGCTCTTCCCCCTGTATATATTTCCCAATAATAATCCCGGTTAAAAACACGGTATAAATATGCCCGGTTATGCCCATTAGCATTACAGATCGTTTGGCGGTTAGGGTTAGCGGCACAATGTCGCCGTAACCGATGGTTAGCAGTGTAGTAAAACTAAAATAAGATAAATTAGAAAAGCGGACAGCCCCCAAGCCAACATTTGAGTAGGAATGGGGCATGTTTACTTCAATAGTAATAAACAGAATGGCACCTGCCAGGCAGAGTAAAATAAAGCCGCACAAAACCGCAGCCATCATTTCTGAAGATACACGCCGGGTGGTAAAAATCTTTCGGTACACTTTTACCGATACCAGTATAAAATAGATAAAGTAAATAGCGAGCGTTAGGCCTGCGCCCACCCGGGTAAAATAACAGCAGTTAAATAATGAAATAGCAATGGTAAGGCCAATCATGCCGGCAATGGTGTAACGGAGTTTTTTATCGTCGAAAAATACCATTATGGACACTGCCATGTTTTGCAGGGGAAGTAGTATGATAGAAAAGGTCATACTTCGCGGCGTATCGCCAAATATGAGGAGGAGGAAACTAACCACAAGTATCTCGTACTTATGACGGCCAATAAAAGGCCTGATTTTATTGATCATTGCTGCTGATTAATTCTAAACGTAATATTTAAAAAGTACAGCTATGAAAATATATGGCGTTTTTAGGGTTGGTGTTTTTGTTTTTTGTAAAGAAAGGAAACTCTGATACAAATAAAAAATACAATAGACCGATGGCAGGTTTGTATCGACAGATCCTTTAATCAACAAGTTGGGAGACACAAAGTATTGTGTCTCTACAGGAAATATTCGGGTCTTGTTTCTTGATTCCCGATTCTTGCATCTCTTTCTATTGTTAATCAACGCAAACTTGCCGGCATTCGGTTTGTTCATAGTTTTAAATCATTGCCCCTTGAAAATAAACCAGGAACGTAAACGGATAGAAGAAGCGCTCGACAAGTACCGCCACTGGCTGGACGAGATACCCGACGAGCAGTTTGATGCTACGCCGCCAAATGGCGGCTGGAGCTATTCCGAAGTTTACTCTCATATTTTACAGTCTGATTTTGGTTCACTGATTGCTGCTGAAAAATGCGCCCGTAAAACAGGTGTGTTAACCACTAAGGGCACTAATATTTTCGGCAAGGTTGTATTACTGACGGGGATTTTTCCGCGTTTAAAAACATCAGCCGAGCTTAACTCAAAAACTAAAAAGATCACAAAGGAAGATGCCCGTAACCTGCTCATCCGTGTACGCAGTCGTTTAGACTGTGTGATGGAACTATTGCACCATTCCCCAAAGGATTATAAAATTAAGCACCCCCGCATGGGCATGCTCAATGCCGAACAATGGCTTAAGTTTACACGCATCCATAGTGAGCATCATTTGAAGCAGTTGGAAAGGATAAGGGAAGTAATCCCTCCCCAACCCTCCCCGGAAGGAAGAGAGCTTTAGCTTATTTTGTCATTCAGAGCAATATCCGCTACCGCAAGTTTTTAACTTGTGGTAATGCTGAGTGGCCTGTCACACTGAGCCCCGTCGAAGTGTCGCGCGCAGAGGCCTGCCCACCATGCTTCGACGGGGCTCAGCATGACAACCCGTTATACACAGCTCAGAAGATCCTTCGCTATCGCCCCGGATGACAAGAATGCAAAAGTTAAATATTGTTAACTCCATTAAACCATCCAACAATTCCACCTGTCTATCGTTTAAGAGAAAGGTAAATACAGGTAAATAAATCCGAAATCGAACATCCGATATTCGAAATAAAAAATAGTTTACGCAAGCTGTAACATCCTGATATTTAATACCGTCTTAACAATGAGATAATTTTCGTAACTTAACTTTGTCACTAATTAAAGGTTAAAATGAGTTTCAACATTGCTTATTTAATCATAACCGGCCTGGTGCTGTTGCTCGCTATTCTTTACGTTAGCCCTTATGAATTAATGGTTGACGAAGAGGAAGACGAGCTATAGTTTCAGTCAAGTGTAAGATCGTTCCGCTGGTAAAATCCGGCCTTGAATTATACGCTCATATTAATGGCAAAACGCGAAGTTGATATCGTGGTTATTTCTGATGTCCATTTGGGCACATACGGATGCCACCCTAAAGAATTGTTGAAGTACCTCAAAAGTATCAAACCCAAAGTACTTGTTTTAAACGGCGATATTATCGACATCTGGCAGTTCAGTAAATCATACTGGCCAGAGAGCCATATGAAGGTTGTGCGCCGCATTCTCAAATTTGTTACCGAAGGCGTGCCAGTTTATTACCTCACCGGCAACCACGACGAAATGCTGCGCAAATTTGCCGATTTTAACCTCGGCACTTTCCAGCTCCTCAATAAAGTAGTGCTTAACCTCGATGGTAAAAAGGCCTGGATCTTCCATGGCGATGTGTTCGATGTTACCATGCAGCACTCTAAATGGCTGGCCAAACTGGGCGCGGTAGGTTATGATACCCTGATTATCATCAACAGCATGGTTAACTGGTGCCTTACTTTAGTCGGCCGACAGAAAATGAGCTTCTCACAAAAAATAAAGGGCAAGTTTAAAGATGCGGTTAAGTTTATCAACCATTTTGAGCAAACCGCTGCCGACCTGGCTGTTGATAAAAAATACGATTACGTAATTTGCGGGCACATTCACCATGCCGAAATCCGCACGGTAACCGCTACTGATGGCTCGGGCTCTGTGCTGTATTTAAACAGCGGCGATTGGGTAGAAAGCCTTACCTCGCTTGAATACCACGAAGGCAAATGGGAGATCTTTAAATACGAGCCGGCCGATTTTGTGGTAGAGGCCGACGAGGAGGATAAAACGGATGCCGAAGACCTGGAAAACAAATTGGATGTAAAAAATCTTTTAGAAAGATTTAGACAAGAAGCAGAGTAAACAGCTTTATACATCAAAGCTTGTTATATTTGTTTCAATCACATCCAATCGCCTATGAAAATATTGTTTGCTATACAGGGTACAGGTAATGGCCACATCAGCCGCGCCCGAGAAATTGTGCCCCTGTTGCAGCAGCATGGCGAGGTCGATCTGCTAGTGAGCGGCACCCAGGCTGAGGTTTCGTTATCGCAGCCGCTTAAATATCAATACCACGGTTTCAGTTTTGTATTCGGCACCCATGGCGGGGTTGATAAATGGGCAACCTACAAACTCATGAACTTGCCGCAGCTCTGGCGGGATATGCATAGCCTACCGCTAAAGCAATACGATTTAATTGTAAACGATTTTGAACCTGTGAGTGCCTGGGCTTGTAAGCTGCAAAAGGTGCCTTCGGTATCGTTAAGTCACCAATGCTCATTTGTATCGCCCAAAACGCCACGACCGGGCAAGTGGAACTATGCCGAATGGCTGTTTAAATATTATTCGCCCACTACTTATCATATCGGTTTTCATTTCGAACAGTATGATAGTTTTATCCACACGCCGGTAATCAGGAGTGAGATTCGTGCATTGGAAACTTCAAACAAAGGGCATTATTCGGTTTATCTCCCTGCTTATGACGATAAAATACTGATCAAACATTTAAGCCAGGTGAAAGATGTGGAGTGGCAGGTGTTTTCGAAAAGGCAAAAGACACTGCTTCGCGAAGGTAATGTAACTGTGATGCCGGTAAGTAATGATGGCTTTAACCAGAGTATGGCCAGCTGTGCCGGCCTGCTCACCGGGGGCGGATTTGAAGGCCCCGCCGAAGCGCTTTTCCTTGGTAAAAAAGTAATGATGATACCCATGATGGGCCAATACGAGCAGCAGTGTAATGCATTGGCAGCTTCTAAATTAGGCGTGCCGGTGGTGCATCATATTGATAGCCATTTTACCCAGCACCTGCAAAAGTGGATTGCCGATAATAAAAAGATCATCGTTGATTTTAAGGACGAGACCGCGCAGATTGTAGAAAATATGGTAAAACAGTATGCTAAACCACAAGCCATTTTAGCATAAGCGGTTTTTGTGGTATCTTTGCGCCAGCGTTCATAAATGATCAATCTTTTCAGAATATACAACCCCTTAAATGTTATATGGCTGGCTCTGGTATTGCTTGTTATGCGCATGGGTTACATTATTAAAGCGCCCGATCATCTCGATTTTATTTTTGTTGAATCCTTTACCCGCTCGCTGGTACCGGTAGCTTACGAAAACTATTTTTCGCCTTCGGCTAATATTATATTGGCCGCTATTCTGGTTTTCGGCCAGGCTTTGTTGCTCAATTACCTCATTAACTTTTATAACCTGCTGGGCAAACCCAGCTTTTTGCCGGGGTTAATGTTTATTGTAGCATCGAGTTTGTTTACACCGTTTTTAATACTCAGCCCCCCGCTCATTTGTAATTTCCTGATTTTGTGGATGCTGTTTAAAATGTTTGGCCTGTATAAAACAGATAATGCCAAATCAACAGCCTATGATCTGGGGATGATTGTAGCGCTGGGTTCGCTCATCTACCTGCCCTTTATTTATTTAATAGTGGGCGTATGGCTTGCGCTGGTGCTGTTTCGCCCCTTTGATATCCGCGATTGGATGGCCAGCGTGTTTGGCTATGTTACCGTGTTTTTCTTTCTGGCGGTTTATTATTACCTCAATAACAAGCTCAGTACTTTTTATACCATCTGGCTGCCGTTGGGCACGCGGTTTCCAAATAGTATCCATATTAACCAGTACAGTTACCTTATTCTGGTGCCTGTACTCGTTATTTTTGTGCTTTGTTTCTTTAAAATACAGCAGGTTTTTTATAAAAGCTACGTGCAGGTGCGCAAATCGTACCAGCTGCTGCTATTGCTTTTTATTATCGGCGCAGGTGCATTTTATGTAGAGGCCGAGTTTAAATTAAATCACTTTTTATTGTGTGCTGTGCCTACAGCGGTATTTTTTGCTTACTACTTTTTGTATGCAACTGAGCGCTGGTTCTGTGAAATTTTGTTTTTATTGCTGGTTTGCAGCGTAATTTATTTTCAGTTTAACACTTTTTAACTTTTACATTCGTTCAGGTTCAAGGTGTTGTATTAGTTTTGTATCATGAAGTTTGGTGTAGTCATTTTCCCGGGTTCTAACTGTGATGAAGATATCATTTACGTATTAGAGCATGTATTAGGTCAAGAGGTTGTAAGGTTATGGCATAAAGACCATGATTTGCAAGGGGCCGAATTTATTGTTTTACCAGGCGGTTTCTCTTTTGGAGATTACCTGCGCTCTGGTGCAATTGCGCGGTTTTCGCCAATTATGCAGGAGGTGGTAAAGTTTGCTGCAAACGGCGGTTATGTAATGGGTATCTGTAATGGTTTCCAGATTTTGGTTGAAGCCCATTTATTACCGGGCGTATTGCTGCACAATAACAACCGTAAGTTTGTTTGCAACAACATTTACTTAAAGCCGGAGACTACAAACTCAATGCTTACCGCACAGGCCGATTTAAACCAGGCATTAAAAATACCGGTTGCGCATGGCGAAGGCAATTATTTTGCTGATGCTGATACGCTGAAAGCCCTTAATGATAACGACCAGGTATTGTTTAGATACTGCGACGAAAACGCTAACGTAACCGATGCCGCTAACTTTAACGGATCAATCCAAAATATAGCCGGTGTTTGTAATACAGCCCGTAACGTGTTTGGCTTAATGCCTCACCCGGAGCGTGCTTCAGAAACACTAGTAGGTAACCAGGATGGTTTGGTGATTTTCGAATCTATATTATCGCTGGTTAAAGCGTAATGCCCAACCTGGTTATTGATATCGGTAATACGCAAACAAAGCTGGCCGTTTTTAATGATCAGGAAATGGTTTGGTTTGATCGTCAAGAAGTTACAGATGCAGATGCTATCAACAATATCATAGCAAATTATCAGATCGAAAAGGTGATCGCATCATCGGTAAAAAAAAACCTGGATTGGCAGCAACAGCTCAGCAAGCAAAGCAAATTATATCTGTTTAATTACCAGATGGCAAAATCGGTGCACAACCATTACCGTACACCGCAAACATTGGGCTTAGACAGGCTTGCCGCAGTAGCGGGCGCAGCAGATATGTATCCGGGACAGGCCAACCTGGTAATTGATGCCGGCACCTGCATTACATACGACTATATAGATGCCGGTAAAAATTATGCCGGCGGAAGTATATCACCAGGGCTAAACATGCGCTACAAAGCCATGCACAATTATACCGACGGTTTGCCGTTGGTAAGCAAAGACGAAACATTTAACCGCAACTTTGGCGATGACACCACATCGGCCATGGTATCGGGGACACAAAATGGTATAAAATACGAAGTGGAAGGGTTTATAAACAGCTATCAAAAACAGCAGCCCAACCTCAATATTATATTAACCGGGGGCGATGGAGTTTTTTTGGATACTCTATTGAAAAATAGCATCTTTGCCCCCTATATTAAAATTGAACCTTACCTTGTTTTACGGGGTTTAAACGCAGTTATTAAAGAGCATAATGATTAAAAATATCCGTTTTATAGTACTATTTCTGTTGGCTGTGTCTGCTTCTGCAGTGGTTATGGCCCAATCAACTGCTACTACAAGTTCCCCTTATTCAAAATACGGTTTAGGTTTATTAAGTGATGGTACACTGCCGCAAACTACCGCTATGGGTGGTATTGCAACAGGTGTTAACCGTATAAATGGTTACAATAATATTAACTCACAAAACCCTGCATCATACGGTTTTATCAACTTTACAACTATTGATGTAGGTGTTTACAGCACTTTTACCACTTTAAAGCAAGATGGCAGCGGTTCACAAAACAATGCTAATTTCAGGTTAAGCCACATTGCCTTTGCTATACCGGTAAGTAAAAGATCGGCATTAAGCTTTGGCTTGCAACCTTACTCAGAGTTGGGTTATAGTTATGTACAATCAAAATCAAACTTTGGTACCGGCCTGCCTACCGATACCAACGCGGTAAACAACATTTACAGCGGCGATGGCGGTTTATCAAAAGCTTATCTGGGTTATGGCTTTGGCTTAATTAAAGGTCTTTACTTAGGTGCTAACGTATCATACATATTTGGTAACCTGCAACAATATCGCTCGGTAGAAATTCCCGACCTGTATGGTAACTTAAACTCACGTATAGAAGAGAGTAACCAGGTAGGTGGTATTAATTACGATTTCGGTGCACAATATTCTATCGATATTAAAGAAGGTACACACTTAACCTTCGGTTATTCTGGTTCTGCATCAACCAATCTTCATTCTACATACAGGTATGTGGCCAGTTTATATCAAAAGAATTTTACCACAGGTGATGAAAGCGTAGCTGCCGATACTATTGTTAACCAAACGCAAAGCGGCGCAAAAATTAAACTACCGTTAATTAACCACTTTGGTGTTACCTTCCAAAAAGATGGTAAATTTTTAGTGGGTGCTGATTATAGCACAGGTAAATGGTCATCTTTAAGCATTGCAGGTGTAAATCAGGATCTACAAAATACACAAGCCATAAACTTAGGTGGCCAGTTTACGCCAAACGTTAACCAACTGCATAATTATTTTGCTGCTGTTGATTATCGTTTAGGGTTCAACTACCAAAAAACATACGTTAATGTTGATGGTACCAGTATCAACCAAAAAGCGGTAACTTTTGGTTTTGGTTTCCCGCTGGCGCCAAATAACCAGGGCCTTAGTTTCTACAAAATTAACTTCGCTGCCGAAATTGGTCAGCGTGGTACTTTGGCTAACGGGCTTATCAAAGAAAACTTCTACAACTTTCATATAGGTTTTACACTTAATGATAAGTGGTTCCGTAAGTACAGGTTCGATTAATCGTAACGTTTAATGCTTTACAGGTTTAAGTACACGGTTAAGCTTTTTATCTGGCCGCTTATGCTTGCCACAAGCTTGTTATGTGCTTGCGAGAACGATTTGAAGAAAATTCATGAAATCTCGGCTAAAGAAACCGATAAGCCTGTTGAGCGTACAACAGGTGTTACTGCTTTGATTTCCGATTCGGGCCATGTGAAGTTTAAAATGGAAACGCCTTTGCTTTTCCATTACAGTACGCAAAAGCCTTATTATGAAATGACTAAGAGTGTTAAGTTTACATTTTTAGATAGCAACCAGGTTGTTACCAGTACTATAACGGCCGATTACTGCATTTATAAAGAAAATGAGAAGCTGATTGAGATGGATAAAAATGTAGTTGCCACAAATTCGCAGGGCAGTGTTTTTAAATCAGATCAGTTAATATACGACCAAGCCAACCGCAAGGTTACCTCGCAAAAGCCGGTAACTATTACCACAAAAGACGGAAGCGTTATCCACGGAGCCTCACTGGTTACCAACGAAAAATTCGACCCCTGGGATATCCCAAACACCAACGGAACATTTAATGTAAAGCAAAACATTTCGCAGTAAAACATTGTTTTGCAGCGATTAAATTTTGTGATGTAATATTTTGGTAAAAATTGTATCTTGCGCGCTCTTTTAATTAATAGGATTAGAAATTATTATAACAAAGTAAAATAGGTATATGGGTTTAATGGGTTTTTTGCGCAACCGGATGGGGACTATTGTAGTCGTTATTATTGGTTTAGCACTTTTTGCGTTTATAGCGGGGGAAGTTGTGCAGTATGGCAAATCTTTTTTCACAGGCGATCAAACCACTGTAGGTGAGATTAGCGGTGAAAAAATTAAGTATGAGGCATTTAATGCCAGGTTAGATCAAAACACAAAACAGTATCAGCAGCAGTTTGGGCAAAACCTTACGCCGCAGTTAACCAGTTATGTACAAAACATCACCTGGAACCAATATTTAAGCCAGATCATCTTCAAAAAAGAAGTTGAGAAAATTGGTATCGTTGTAGGTACAGATGAAACCAAAAGCATGGTTAGCGGCACCAACCCTGATCCTGAAATTGCACGTAACTTTACTAACCAGCAAACCGGCCAGTTAGACCGTGCACAGCTGAACCAGTTTTTAAATAACATCCAGAATGCACCGGCATCAGACCCGATGCGTGCGCAATGGGCAGATTTTGTGGCTTCACGTATCGATGCCAAAAAAATGGAGAAATACCTGGCCATTGTACACAACGGTTTATATGTAAACTCGTTGGAAGCAAAAGACGATTACGAAGCCAAAAACAAACTGGCTAACTTTAAATACGTAACCCTTAACTACGCATCCATTGCTGATAACAAGGTTACGATTAGCGATGCCGATTACCAGAACTATTATGATGAGCACAAAGCATCATTTAAAAACCCTACTGAGTTAAGAAGCTTTAAATATGTAGCATTTAACGCTGCGCCATCTAAAGAAGATACTGCTGCTATTAAAGTACAGGCTGATAAATTAGCTGCCGACTTTAAAGCGAGCAACAACGATTCATTATTTGTACAGATCAACGCTATTGATGCGGTTAACAAAGCTCCTTTAACTTTCCAACACAAAGGTCAGTTAGATCCTAAGATCGATTCTGTAATGTTTGGTGCAACTAAAGGCTTTGTATACGGCCCTTATGTTTCTAATGGAAGTTATAAAGTATCGAAATTGGTTGACGAACGTGTTGGCCCGGATTCGGTAAAAGCACGTCACATTCTGCTTAACCCGCAAACCGAAGGTGGTTTACCAAAAGCACTTGCAAAAGCAGATTCAATTAAGAAATTATTAGAAAGCGGTAAGTCGTTTGCTGATCTGGCAAAAATGTACTCTATCGATAAAGCATCTGCCGAAAAAGGTGGAGACTTAGGTACTTTTGGCCGTGGTGCTATGGTGCCTGCGTTTGAAGATGCAGCATTTGCCGGCAAGCCAGGCGAAACAAAAATAGTTACCAGCCAGTTTGGTGTTCACATCCTGAACATCGAAGAGCAAAAAGGTTCATCAAAAGTAGTTAAAGTGGCTACTGTTGACAGGCCATTACTAGCTAGCAGCAAAACACAGTCTGAAGCATTTAGCAAAGCACAAACTTTCCTTTCTCAGGCTAACGCAAGCAACTTTGATGCTGAAGCTAAAAAAGCGGGTTTAGATGTTAAAACTGCTGCAGATGTAAACGGCTTGGCATCAGGCCTACCAGGTTTAGATAATGCCCGCGAGATTGTGAAATGGGTATTTAAAGCCGAAGATGGCGATATTGCTGATAAAGCATTTACCGTAGGTACTCAATACATTGTACCTCGGGTTACTGAAATTAAACCAGAAGGTACATTATCATTAGAGGCTGTTAAAAAACAAATCCAGCCAATGGTATTGAATATTGTAAAAGCAAAACAATTAAGCGAGAAATTGCAGGCAGCAGCTAACGGTGCTTCTTCAATTGATCAGGTTGCCCAAAAAGCAGGTACTACAGTTGTGCCAATCCAAAACATTGTTTTTGCTAACCCGGTATTACCCGGTATCGCTCAGGAAAACAAACTGATCGGTTCTATCTTCGGTTCACAGCCAAATAAAGTAAGCAAAGTGATTGAAGGCGACCACGGTGTTTATGTGTATGTAGTTGATAGCTTTATCAACCCTGCACCGTTAACCAACGCGGTTAGAGAGAAACAAACCATCAATCAGGCGTTATTGCAACGTGCCGATAACCAGGTATTCGATGCCTTGAAAGATAAGGCGAATGTAAAAGATTACCGCGCTAAATTCTTATAGGATAAAATAGCGTAATTTTATATCCGGAACAGCGTTATAGTACCTGTTCCGGATTTTTTATTTTAAGGAGCTATGGAAATTCAGGAAAATTTTGTGAATAAGGTTGCCCAGAGCGGACTAGTAACGCTTGACCCCGCCGAATTTTATCCGGCTGGCGAACGTGTGATCTATGATATAGTAGATAACCTGTACATGGGTTTGATGCTGCGCGAGAAGGATTTCAGAGAGTTTGTAAAAGCGCACGACTGGGCACAATATCAAGATAAAATAGTAGGTATTACTTGCAGCGCCGATGCCATTGTACCGGCCTGGGCATATATGCTGCTGGCTAACCGTATGGCACCATATGCCAAAGAGGTAGTATTTGGCGATGCCGATACTGTAGAATCAAAGTTATTTGAACGCCAGATAGAGAAAACTGATTTCGAACAATATCGCGATCAGCGTTTGGTATTAAAAGGTTGCGGCGATGTGCCTGTGCCTACGGCTGCTTATGTGGCTTTAACTGCTAAATTGACCCCGCTGGCTAAGAGCCTGATGTTTGGCGAGCCATGCTCAACCGTGCCTATTTATAAACGGAAGGACTAAAGGTTAATAGATGAGGAAGGCTTTCTTTGCATTTATACTACTTTCGGGCTGCGTATTGCTGGCATTTAATGAGCCGGTTGCCATGCCCGATAGGATTGGAGATACAGCCTTCAAGTCCGGCGAGTTGCTGAATTACAGACTAAAGTATGGCCTGTTTACGGCGGCCGAAGCTCATCTGAAAATAGAAGAAAGCGATATAAAGTTTGACGGCAAGCCTGCCTATCACATTATTGCCGATGGCGCTACTGCGGGTAGCTTTGATGTTTTCTACAAGGTGCGTAACCGCTACGAATCATACATCGACAAAGAAACTTTATTGCCTTACCTGTATACTGAGAACAGGCATGAAGGTAGCTGGCACCATACAGATAAGGTAAGCTTTAATCACGAGAACGATAAGATAACAGCAAATAGCGGCACCTACCCATTTAGCGGCAGGGTATTCGATTTTCCATCAGCTTACTATTTTGCCCGTAACCTGGATGTATCTAAACTGAAGATCGGCGAAACCTTTGATATGCATTACTTTTTAGATAACGCTATCCAAACGCTTAGCATTACTTTTACAGGTCGCGAAAAAATTAAATGTGCCTTGGGTACATTTAACTGCCTTAAATTTAACCCCACCATTATACCGGGACATATCTTTCGTAAGAATAGTAAATTGTACCTTTGGATAACCGACGATAATAACCGCATACCGGTAAAGGCCCATGTTGAAGTTGTAATTGGCAGCATTACCATGGAGCTAACCGATGCAAAAGGACTAAAGTTTCCTTTAAATGCTGTAACGAAATAAGATGATAGAAGTTGGAAGTGTATTACTGCATGAAGATGTAGTAAAAGAGAATTTTGTTTGCAACCTTAACAAGTGCAAGGGCGCCTGCTGTATTGAGGGCGATTCGGGCGCTCCGCTTAACCATGATGAGTTAGGCGTACTGAGTGAGATATATCCCAAGGTGAAACCTTTTATGACCGCCAAAGGCATAAAAGCGATAGAAGAGCAAGGTACTCACGTAACCGACTTCGACGGCGATTATACCACGCCTTGTGTGGATACCAATAAAGAATGCGCTTACGTAACCTGGGAAAACGGCATAACCAAATGCGCTATTGAAAAAGCTTATGAGCAGGGCGTGATCAGCTGGCAGAAACCAATCTCTTGCCACCTGTACCCCATCCGTATTACTGCATACCCTGAATTTGATGTATTGAACTACGATCGTTGGAGCATTTGCAGCCCGGCATGTTCATTTGGCGATGAACTGAAAGTGAAAGTACACGAGTTTTTAAAAGGTCCGCTAATCCGCAAGTATGGCGCCGAGTGGTATGCCGAACTGGAAGATTTCTTGGTAGACGCACCGCTATAATTTGATTTAATATGATGACTGACGATATCATATCAACCATTGAAAGCATTGCATCAGGCACACACAGTTGCCTGATGATAAAAGACCTTGACCAAACTGTATCCATTAACGATGACGACGAACCCGAATCGCTCCGCGATTTTATCCGCACGCACTTCTCCAATCTCGGTATCGAAATAGAATTCAGCGGTAAGGGCATCAATGAGCGTGGTGTGGTAATTGATATTGATGAAGATAGGTTTGAGGCAATGGGACTTAATGTAAATACGTTGCGTTTTGGGCAAACGGTTGTGAAGGGGATGCAGTAAGAGACAAGAATTAAGAAATAAGAAGAAAGATATAAAACGCGGAAGCCATTCATTATTGAATGGCTTTTCGCGTTTATGAGAATTTGTCATTGCCAGCGATAGCGTGGCAATCTCGTAGCTATACAGATCGAATAGACATTGGCGAGGAGATTGCCACGTCGTTCCTCCTCGCAATGACAAATTTTACTTTCCATCCGTCATCCCGAACTTGTTTCGGGAACCCACAGGACAGGTCTACTACAGGCGTGTCGCATATTTAGCGCGTGGGGTGCCGAAATAAATTCGGCATGACGACAAGGTAAAAAAATAGCGACACAAAATATTGTGTCGCTACGTAATATGTCTTGATTCCTGGCTCAGCGAATCTTAAGAAGCAATAATATGCGCCACCTGTCTTGCTCCCAAATTTTTTACTTTCTGTGCAATAGCAGCAGCATCATAGCCACACTCGGCCCAAAGCTCGGGCTGTTCGCCATGCTCTATGTATTTATCAGGGATGCCGAGGCGTACCACTTGTGAGTTGTAATTGTTATCGGCCATAAACTCTAATACAGCGCTTCCCATGCCACCTTCAAGGCAACCATCTTCAACAGTAATAACTTTACTGTATTTGGTAAATACTTCGTGTAGAAGGGCTTCATCAAGTGGTTTAACAAAGCGTAAATCGTAATGGGCCGGGTAAATGCTTTCGGCATTAAGGGTTGAAATTGCTTTGGTAGCTTCGTTGCCAATAGCACCGATGCTTACGATGGCAATATCTTCACCATCACAAATTTTGCGGCCTTTACCTACAGGGATTTCTTTGAATGGGCGTTTCCAGTCAACCATCACACCATTACCACGTGGGTAACGGATCACAAACGGACCTTTGTTTTCCAGCTGTGCGGTGTACATCAGGTTACGCAGTTCTTCCTCGTTCATCGGGGCAGAAACTATCATGTTCGGGATGCAACGCATAAAAGCCAGGTCATAAGCACCATGGTGGGTTGGGCCGTCGGCACCGGCAAAACCGGCACGGTCTAAACAGAAAACAACGTTCAATTTCTGGATAGCCACGTCGTGGATCACCTGATCGTAAGCTCGCTGCATAAAGCTGGAGTAGATGTTACAGAAAGGCACCAGCCCCTGTGTAGCTAAACCTGCGCTAAATGTAACCGCATGCTGCTCGGCAATACCAACGTCGAAAGCACGGTTAGGCATAGCCTTCATCATTAAATTTAATGATGAGCCTGATGGCATAGCCGGCGTAATACCCATAATCTTGCTGTTTTGCTCGGCAAGTTCAATAATGGTATGGCCAAACACATCCTGGTATTTTGGAGGTTGTGGCTTATCGTATTTCGCTTTCTTGATCTCGCCGGTAATTTTATCGAACAAACCCGGGGCGTGCCACTTGGTTTGGTCTTTTTCGGCGAGGGCGTAACCTTTACCTTTAACGGTAACACAATGCAAAATTTTAGGGCCAGGGATTTGCGTTAAATCACGAATCACTTTTACCAGGTGTTTTACATCGTGGCCATCGGTAGGGCCAAAGTATCTGAATTGAAGTGCTTCGAAGAAATTGCTTTGTTTAAGCAAAGTCCCTTTGATGCTCTTCTCCAGTTTCTTAGCTATTTTAAATGCATCGGGGCCAACTTGCGATAGTTTACCAAGTACAAATGCGATATCATCCCTAAAGCGGTTGTATGGCTTAGAGGTAGTAATATCAGTCAAATATTCTTTTAGTGCCCCAACGTTAGGATCAATCGACATGCAGTTGTCGTTCAAAATCACTAAAATGTTGGTGTTCTCAATACCGGCGTGGTTTAGCGCTTCGAAAGCCATACCGGCTGTCATGGCACCATCGCCAATAACGGCAACGTGCTGGCGGTCATTCTCACCTTTATAGTGCGAAGCCACAGCCATACCCAAAGCCGCCGAAATAGAAGTTGATGAGTGGCCTACGCCAAAGGTATCATACTCGCTTTCGCTTCGTTTAGGGAAACCGCTGAGACCTCCGTAAATACGGTTGGTATGGAAATTATCACGGCGGCCGGTTAGTATTTTATGGCCGTAAGCCTGGTGGCCTACATCCCAAACCAGCTGGTCGTAAGGGGTATTTAAAACATAGTGCAGCGCAACGGTAAGCTCTACCACGCCCAAACTGGCGGCAAAGTGGCCACCGTTTACAGAAACCTCGTCAACAATATATTGACGCAGCTGCTGGCACACCTGCTCAAGCTCATCTTCGCTAAACTGCTTTAAATCAGATGGTGAGTTAATTTTTTGTAGTAAGTCGCCGGCGGGTACTTGCATTAAATCCTTTATGCTTTTGTAACTTACAAAGTAAGCTAAATATTTCCTAAAATAAGGGACAATGCAGGTTAAAAAATGTTTGATGCAATCTATGTTCGCCTTTTAGTTCTGAATAGCTTATTTTTGAGCTCTTTATGTCCGAAGATCATTTCGAAATAAAATTACCGCAGTTTGAAGGCCCTTTCGATCTGTTACTGTTTTTTATCGAGCGCGATGAACTGGAAATTCGCGACATCCCTATAGCACGCATTACCGACGATTTTTTGAGCTATCTGCAGCAAATGAGCAGCCTTAACATGGAAGTAGCCAGCGAATTTATTTTCGTAGCCGCCACCCTGATGCGCATTAAAGCCAAAATGCTGCTGCCACGTTACGATGCCGAAAATGGCAGCGAGATTGACCCCAAAGAAGACCTGATACAAAAGCTGATAGAATACAAACGCTTTAAGCTGATCTGCGAAGAAATGCGCCCGATGGAAGAGCAGCGCCTGATGCAGGAAAAACGGGGTAATATTGCCTACGACCTGCGACAGGTTGAAGAAGTACCACTGCCGGGCGAAGAGTTAAGCTCTATAACCTTGTACCGTTTAATGCTGGTTTATGAGCGCATGAGCAAGCGGTACCTTACCCGTACCGAGCCGGTTAAACACACGGTAGTACAATATCCATACACAATAGAAAAACAAAAACAGGCCCTGTCCGAATTACTGGCTATTAACAAAAGGCTGGAATTTGCAAGCATCTCCAAAATCTCAGAAAACAAAGTACAGTTTGTATATAATTTCTTAGCTTTATTAGAGATGCTGCAACAGCAATTAGTTCAGATACAGGTAGGTACGGGCTATAACAATTTTTGGGTATCGGCCGCAGACCAGGTTGAGCTCAACTAATACAGAACGCTGTTATTTAATTTTATGAAAAGAGACAAATTAATCTTTAACCTGCTCGACGAAGAGCAGGAACGCCAGGAAAAAGGTTTGGAGCTTATTGCTTCAGAAAACTTTGTAAGCAAGCAGGTAATGGAAGCTGCAGGCTCTGTTGCAACCAACAAATACGCCGAAGGCTTACCGGGCAAACGTTATTATGGCGGTTGTGAGATTGTTGATGAGATTGAAACCATTGCTATTGAGCGTGCAAAGCAGCTTTTTAATGCAGCATGGGCAAACGTGCAACCACACTCTGGCGCACAGGCCAACGCTGCTGTGATGCTGGCTTGTTTAAACCCGGGCGATAAAATTTTAGGTTTCGACCTGTCACATGGTGGCCACTTAACCCATGGTTCGCCCGTTAACTTTTCTGGTAAATTATATGAGCCGCATTTTTACGGTGTTAAACAAGATACTGGTTACATCGATTACGAACAATTAAGAGCGGTAGCTTTGGAGCAACGCCCTAAAATGATTATCTGCGGTGCATCTGCCTACTCGCGCGATTGGGATTATGCCTTTATCCGCCAGGTAGCTGATGAGGTTGGTGCTTTGGTACTGGCCGATATTTCGCACCCTGCGGGTTTAATTGCACGCGGTTTATTAACAGACCCGCTGCCGCATTGCCATATTGTTACTACTACTACCCACAAAACTTTACGAGGCCCACGTGGCGGTATGATTATGCTGGGTAAAGATTTCGAAAACCCATGGGGATTAAAAACACCAAAAGGCGAAGTGAAAATGATGTCACAATTGCTGGATGCTGCCGTTTTCCCTGGTACGCAAGGTGGCCCCCTGGAGCATATTATTGCTGCTAAAGCTATTGCCTTTGGCGAAGCATTGAGCGATAGCTACATGAAATACATTTTACAGGTTAAAAAGAATGGTGCTGCCATGGCCGAAGCCTTTACTAAACTTGGTTATAATATTGTATCTGGCGGTACCGATAACCATTTGATTTTAATAGATTTACGTAATAAAAACATTACGGGTAAAGCTGCCGAGCAAGCTTTAGGCGAAGCCGACATCACGGTAAATAAAAATATGGTACCTTATGACGATAAATCGCCATTTGTTACTTCTGGTATTCGTGTGGGAACTGCTGCAATAACAACCCGTGGTTTTAAAGAAAAACACATGGAAGAAATAGTTGCTTTAATAGATGCGGTTATTAACAATAACGATAAAGAACATTTTTTAAAGAAAATTCGTAAGAGTGTTCATCTGCTAACTGAAAAATTTCCACTGTATAAAGATTAAGGTTTTAAGCAAATGAAATGACAATTGATCGGTACCCCCTTCCTGCCAATGAAAAAGAGAGATTAGAAGCGCTGCGTTCATATGATATAATGGATAGCCTGCCCGAGGAGCAATATGATGCCATCGTGCGGTTAGCTTCCTATATCTGCGACGTACCGGTAGCTTATATTTCATTCATTGATGAGGACAGGCAGTGGTTAAAAGCCAAACGTGGTTTGGATATAGAATCTGCAGCCAGGGCCGACTCATTTTGCCAGCACACCATTATGGGCAATACGCTGGTAGAAATACCGGATGCAAGCAAAAGCGAATTATTTGCAGACAGTAAATTTGTAGCCGATGAGCCCAAAATAAGATTTTATGCCAGTGCGCCACTGGTTGATCCGAACGGATTTTCAATTGGCTCACTATGCGTATTTGATACTAAACCCCGGGAGCTAAATGATGAGCAGCGCGATGCGATGCGCACGTTAGCTTCCGAGGTTATTTCTCACCTGGTACTGCGCAAGCAGAGGAAAGAACTCGAAGAAAACCTGCTCTGGCATAAAGAGTTCTATAACCTGTTTAACAGCTCGCCCGAGGTATTGATCATTACAGATAAGGAGCTCAATATTTTGCTCATCAATCAGGCTGTAATCAATATTTTAGGTTATCAGCCCGAAGAAGCCATCGGCCAACCCATCTGGAGATACTTTCCCGAAGATCAACGCGAAAAAATTTTGGAGGCCATGCATAATGGGGCCATCAATAATCCCTCTTTCGAGATAGAAACGCCGATATTGACCACCAACGGTGATTTTAAATGGATTAGCTGGAGTGTTAAAGCTTTCGGCGAAAAATGGTACACCAGCGGAAGGGATATTACCGAACATAAAAAAGCGACTGAAGAACTTGAGTTATTATCATTAGTAGCCAGCAAGGCTATCAATGGTATTGTGATCAGCAATGCTGAGGATAAAATAGTTTGGATCAATAATGGTTTCGAAAGAATTACCGGTTTCCAATCAGGGGATGTGTTTGGCCGCCAACTGCGCGAAGTGTTAAAAGGCACTTTGCCCGAAAACTTCGCTAATTCGAGGTTAGATGAGCTGATCAGAAACAGGCAATCGTACGAAATTGATCTTTTGATTACGCGTAAGGATGGTGAAAAAATCTGGATATCGATTATTAACTCGGTTGTGCGCAACGAGCAGGGGGAGGTTGATAAGCAGGTTCGTGTAATTATTGATATAACTGATCGTAAACGTACCGAACAGGATCTGGAGATTTTGTCGTCAGCAGCGCGCCAGTCGCCAAGTGGCATTTTGATCAGGGATAAAGCAACCAACATAGTTTGGATGAACGAAGCCTTCGAAAAAATAACAGGCTACAAGCTTGAGGAAATGGTTGGCAAAACTTTTGGACAACAGTTAGTTGGGCCAGAAACTGATTTGGAAGCGTTACAGGCAGCTGCTAAACTAGTGGAGCAGCACAAATCTTACGAGCTTGAAGTGAAATTGTACCACAGGGATGGTATGCCGGTTTGGGTATACCTGTCAAACAGCCCGTACTTTAATGAGACGGGTACTGTTGAGCGGCAAATTATGGTCGCGCTTGATATTACCGAGCGTAAAAAGGCTGAAGAAGAAGTAAAATTATTATCACTTGTAGCCAGTAATACGTTAAGCGGGGTTGTAATTAACGATCGTGAAGGCCATGTAGAGTGGGTAAACAGCGCTTTTACAAAAATTACAGGTTATACAGTTGCTGATGTAAACGGCAATCATTTAGGTGATGTACTGAAAGGTGAACTTACAGATGTAAGTATTATTGAAAAATCACGTGAGTTATCTAAAAATAAGCAGTCGTTTGAGGTTGATTTGCTGGTTTACCGTAAGGATGGCCAACAGCTTTGGGTATCTGTTATTAATTCGGTAATACTCGACCAAAAAGGAGAGATAGATAAATACATCGAAGTAATTATTGACATTACAGCAAAGAAAAAAGTAGAGGTTGAGCTGATAAGGGCTAAAGAAGAAGCGCTGGCGCTAAGTAACGCCAAGGATATGTTTATATCGGTAATGAGCCATGAGATACGCACGCCGCTTAATGCTGTTATTGGGATGTCGCATTTATTAATGGAAGACAACCCCGCTGAATCACAGATCGAGAACTTAAACATATTAAAGTTCTCTGCCGAAAACCTGCTGACGTTGATTAACGATGTGCTCGATTTTACCAAGATAGAAACGGGTAATGTTGATCTGGAAAAAATAGAAACTAATTTGCGCGAAATTGTACACGGCGTAATGTCGTCCATGCAGTATAAAACTGGTAGTAAGGATATTTATCTGAAAGAAAGTGTTGATGAAGCTGTGCCCGAATGCATAATTGGCGATAAAACCAGGTTGACACAGATATTATTAAACTTAGTAGGCAATGCTGTTAAGTTTACTGATACAGGGGGCGTTACAGTTGATTTGAAGGTGATTGAGCAGTCGGCAAAAGATGTGCGTATCAGATTTGCGGTAGCAGATACCGGTATTGGTATCGCACAAAACAAGTTAAATACTATATTTGAATCGTTTAAGCAGGCCGAACTGGATACCACCCGTAAATATGGTGGCACAGGTTTGGGCTTACCTATTGCCAAGCGGCTGATAGAACTGCACGATTCGAGAGTAAACGTTGACAGCGTGCCGGGCCAGGGAACAACTTTCTGGTTTACAATAACCTTTAACAAGGTTGCCGGTGGTGTCACAAATAAAAACAACCAGGTGGAATCAGGATTAAATTTACATGCCTTAGTAGTTGATGATAACCAGATCAACCGTTTATTAATTAATAAAGTACTCAAAAAATGGGGTGGTACTGCCGATTTTGCCGAAAACGGCCAGCAGGCGGTAGATATGATCACAGCTAATCATAATTACGATGTGGTGCTGATGGATATTCACATGCCTATAATGGGCGGCCTTGAAGCTGCACAAACCGTGCGTGCTATGCCAGAAAGCTACTATCAGCAATTACCTATTATAGCGCTTACCGCATCAATGCTTAACAACCAAATGAGCCAGATTTCAGAAGCCGGCATGAACGACTATGTTTTAAAGCCGTTTGACCCAAAATTGCTGTTTGATAAGCTGAGCAAATTCCAGAAACAATAATTTCTTAACGCATAAAAAAAGCAGAGATATCTTGCGATGATCCCTGCTTTAACTATCTAATAAACGCTCCGGGTAGTTATACGTAATATGTATACCTAAAGGTTTCAGTATTTTTTAATATTTTTTTATTATTTTGTATTGATTGATAATGAGGGAGTTGTGTTGTATGTTTTCCCATTTGTCATTGCGAGAACCGAAACAATCCCAAACCAATTCACATAGACTTAGTTAACGCAGAAGTTATAATGAATGGGTTGTGTTACAATCAATGTCAGTCTCGCTCAGTTGCCGCGAGGGGGCTGTTACTTTGGGGCGCCAAAGTAACCAAACCGCTTTTCGGCAAAAGGCTTCTTTGCGCACAAGGCCGTATCGCACAGCGTTCAGAACAACACAGGCCGGGATATTTTACCCAACTCACGTTCGCACAATCCAGCCCTTCTGCAAAATCTCCAATGCCTCTTTCCTGCACTCAAGGCCACCAATGTTCTGCCCACTTTTGGCCGAAGCTGTTTGCCGGGTCTTAAAAGGAGCAATTTAAATTTGTCATTGCGAGGACCGAAGCAATCTCTTAGCTATACAGATCAGATAAGTATTGGCGATGAGATTAATGTGTTTGTTTTCATCGGTATTAATGAGCTCCCTCTGGTCGGTTGTCCACGCTATCGCTCAATGAC
>CAHJXH010000033.1 GCA_903644075.1 Sphingobacteriaceae bacterium
AGCAACGGCCAGCCCGATTTTTGTAGAATCGGGAAATTTGATAACAATTTTCCCTTTGCCAAAAGGATAATGCTTCGCATCGGCCAGTTCATTTTTAATTGCCTGGCTGTAAACCGACCGAATAACAACCCAATGGTTTATCGCTGTCCGTTCGCCAACCTTTACCGTTGTGAGGCAGTAATGCTTAAACCGTTCAAGCAGGGCTACAGTAATATCCGAAAACGCAATATCCGAACCATCTAAAAACTCCTTAAAATGTTTAATCCTTGGTTTGTCGGCGGTGTACTGATTGTACTTTCCCGCTTCTTTTAAATTGGCTAAATATAATTCAGCCTGTCCCATAAAGCTAAGGCCGCCTTTGGGTTTAACCTTTTGTTTCATGGCATTTGATGAGACGTGTTCCCGGTTCGTTTCAAGCTCAATCGCTTTATCCGAAGCCTCAGACAGCTTTTTAATAATGAAATTATTTAGCCGAACAGAATTAGGATGCGATTTTTTGACGCGCTGTTTATCCGCGTCCCATTCACTTTCTAAAATGTGATAACCAAGATAGATATACGATGATTTTCTATCTTTCGTGATACGCAGGGTTAGGGGCGAAGTGCCGTCCTGCTTATATTTTTTTCTTAAAACAACTTTTACAACCGACATATTGGTACAACAATGGTACAACAAGATACGGTTTTTTATGATTTCAAACGAATTGAAATGAATAAAAATAGGCCTTTAAATGCCAATTAAGGCCATATCAAACCATCTCAATACATAAATTCAAGGACTGAAAATCCTTGTGTCGCTGGTTCGATCCCAGCTGATACCACAACAAGAGTATCAACTCAAATAAAACCCTGTAAATACGCTTATTTACAGGGTTTTATGTTTCTCACTCATCCTAAAGACCTTATAGTTTTTCAATGTTTATGATACCTAAAGGATACCTGCTTTTTGTTTTTTAAATAGCGACCGCGTGCTTGTCGGTTTAAGCAATGGATCGACCCAGGCATTTTTCGAATTTCATAATGTACGGTAAAAGCATAAGTTGAATGAGAATACGTTAAGTCATTATTTAACAACGCACTGGTATCATAAGGAATTCGTCAGTAAGCGTTACCGCAAAAAAGATTTGTCTGTAAAGAGGTTTGGTTGTAAAATAATCCAACTGATCGACTAAAAAAATCGGATCAAGAGCGGTCTGAGGTAATGCAAGAAGCCAGTTAGCCATTGTAGTTTTTTTTGTTTTTTTGGACGTACATTAGTGCAGCAATGATAACACCAATGACAGGCTGAAATTTTGCTCAATCAATGAAAAAAGTACTTTTATTTTTCTTTCTAACCGGTGTTTTTCAATTGGCTATTGCCCAAAGGGCAGCCGACAGCGTGTTAAAACAATTACAAACCGCCCGGAACGATACGAGCAAGCTAAGGATATTATCAGAATTGAGCGAAGCTAATTATGCGTCAAAACCCGATAACAGCCTCATCTTTGCACAGCAATGCTATGAGTTGGCTGCTAAGCTCGATGATCAAAAATATAAAGCGAACAGCCTTGTTTTAATGGCAAGTGCCTATGGTATTATGGCTGATTATGCAAAAGATATTACATTATACTTGAAAGCGCTGAAGATATATCAAAGCGAACATGATGATTATAATATCATTCGCATTTATGTAAATATGAGTGATGATTATTCTCACATGCGTGATTATCAGAAGGGTATGCTTTACGCAAAAAAAGCTGATAGTGTTTTTCGGTCACTTACTGCAATGCAGCAAAAATCCCGCTTTAAAATGCCTGAGATGATCGCATATGCTATTATTGGAGACTGTTATTTATTTGCAGGTAAATTGGATTCTGCAGAAGCTTATTTGCAAAAGGTTTACCGCTATGCTAATTTGTCTAATAACCAGGGTATGATAGGGAATGTATCTCGCAGCCTTGGAGAACTAGCAGCAGCCCGCGGACAAAAAGAAAAAGCACTGCGATATTTTGAGAACGCATTTACTTTTGCGGCAAAAGCCAATGACATACAAGCGGCGGGTGTAGCTCAGTTAAGTATAGCCAACCTTTATCAGAAAACAGGACGACTGGATTCTGCAATTTTTTACGGACAAAAAGCACTCTTAACTGCGCGATCTGCTAATTTCAAACAAGATGCATTAGAGGCCTGCATGGCTTTATATGGCTATTATGACCAAAACCACAACCTAACCCAGGCCTTTAAATATTATAAAATGGCCACCGCCATTAAAGATAGCTTGTTTAGCCAAAATGTAACGAGGCAGCTTGTTTCTGCCGGTTATGAAGAAAAACAAAATCAGCTGGAAGTGGCCGCAGTGCAGGAACGATATCAGAATAAAATGCGCACCTATGCATTGATAGCAGGAATGGCGATCTTGATGTTGCTGTCAGTCATTTTCTGGCGAAACAGCGATCAAAGAAAAAAAGCCAATCGGTTGCTGCAAACACAAAAGGAAGAGCTTGCAACCACCCTTGGCCAGTTGCAACAAACAAAAGACCAGTTGATCCAGTCTGAAAAAATGGCCTCACTGGGCGAGTTGACCGCCGGAATAGCCCATGAGATCCAAAATCCATTAAACTTTGTGAACAACTTCTCAGAGGTGAGTGCCGAACTTTTGGCGGAACTTAAAGATGAGGTAAAAGCCGGCCATACAGATGATGTATTGGCTATTGCCGATGACCTTACGCAAAACCTTGAAAAGATAACCCATCATGGCAAACGTGCTGATAGCATTGTTAAAGGAATGCTCGAGCATAGCCGTATATCAACCGGGCAAAAGGAGCTAACTGACCTGAATAAGCTAACAGATGAATATCTGCGCCTTGCTTACCAGGGCCTGCGGGTAAAAGAAAAGAGTTTTAACGCTGAATTGCTCACGCACTTTGATACAAACCTGCCGTTGGTAACAGTTATTCCACAGGATATCGGCAGGGTACTGCTCAATATATTTAACAATGCCTTTTACGCGGTACAGCAAAAGGCAAAAACGGCCGGGCCGTTATTTAATCCAACCATAGAAGTGAGTACTGCGCAAAATGGCAAACAGGTACTAATAACTATAAAAGATAACGGAACAGGTATACCCTATGAGGTAATGAACAAGATTATGCAGCCTTTCTTCACAACTAAGCCAACTGGCCAGGGAACAGGCCTGGGCTTATCACTTAGTTATGATATTGTAGTGAAGGGCCATGGAGGCCAGTTAACAGTTACCAGCCAGGAAGGGGAATACGCACAGTTCGAAATTTTATTAGATCCACTTAATTGTTAGTGGCGGGGCTTTCTTTTTAATACACCACCGGCAGCTTCTTTAATAGTGCTGGTAAAAATAAAAGCTTTGGGGTCAATATCATGTACCAGGTTACGCAGGCGGCGTACTTCAAGTCGGGTTATAATGGTAAACACAATATCTACCGGTTGGCTGATGTCGAAACTGTCTTTTAAAAAACCGCGTTCGCCTTTAAAAATGGTGATACCACGACCCAATGACATAACCAATTGCTGTTTTATCTGAGCGCTTTCACCCGAGATGATCGTTACCCCTGTGTATTCTTCTAACCCTTCTATCACAAAATTGATAGTGCGCGATGCGGTGTAATAAGTAAGTATAGAATATAAAGCGGTAGGCAAACCCAGTTCAATGGCTGCTATTAAAAAGATAACGATGTTGATGCCCAAAATAATTTCGCTGATGGTAAAGCTAATCCGCCTGCCTGTATATAAGGCAAGTACTTCAATACCATCGAGCGCGCACCCCCCACGGATAGCCAAGCCTACACCTATACCCATAAAGGCACCACCAAAAATGGAGACCAGCAATTTATCGGATGTAATTTGCGGATATGGCACAAATGACAGGCATAGGCCAAGGCCAATTACTGCTATAAAGGTTTTAATAGCAAAGCTTTTATTCACCTGGAACGCCCCCATTAGGATAAAAGGAATGTTGCAGATTACAATCACATACGCAATGTTAAAATGGTAAAGCTCATGCAGTAATAGTGATATACCTGTTACGCCACCATCAAAAAATTGGTTGGGTACTAAAAAGCTTTTAAGCGCAAAACCGCAAAATAAAATGCCTGTTATTATATAAATTGTATCAACGAGCCAATGTGGTAATTGCGATCCTTTCACGTAAATAGTTTAATTATTTATTTGTAGTTTGATTTGCGCTAAGTTAATGTCTTTTTGCACTTGGCGCGAGTTAATTGATGTTTTGGTGAAAAAATGGTGTTGTTCCATAAACTTTACCTGTACAAAATCCCACTCCGTTTTATTGTTGATCTTGCCGGCAAATAAAAGCTCCTGGTAAAGCGTATCGCTGATGATCCAAAAATCATCGCGGCCAAGGTAATCGAGATCGGCATCGGCCAAAATTTGTTCCAGGTGATTATGGGGTAATTGCGGTACTTTAGTCGCGCAGATCAATTCGCAAACTGTATATATTTCGTTTTCGGTATATCCAAAGCCAGGCAAGGTTTCCCGGGCAATGCGGCACGATTGTTCTTCGTGCTCTTCCGGTCCAAATAAAAAACCGCTGTCGTGAAACCATGCGGCTGTAAGTAGCAACTGCATTTCCCCATGGCCAATGCCTTCCCTTAAGCCTATCCGCTCGGCTGCGTTATACACATCAAGCGTGTGGTTAACGCTGTGATAAGTAAAATGCGTAGGTAGTTCGGTACGCAGTTTATCTATTATGAATTCACCTGCTTTTTCAAACAGCATATTAAGGATATTTTACACTGCTAATATATTTAAATGTTTTCATACGCGATAGATAACGAATGTAAAGCATTTAAGCCGCTACTCTAAAAATGGTAATCCGAATAATTAATTTATATTGTGAGGTGTAATACAGGCATACCTTTAGCAATAAGAACAACTAAGTATAAACATGTATATTCTCTATTTTCTCGCGGCATTTCTATTAACGTTTCGCTTAAAAAAAGTACTTCAGGATACGCCATTGTATACTAAATGGAAAAACCAGCTTAATTATGGCTGGGGTATCTGGCTCATTTTTGGTTTAGCGCAAAGTAAAATGGGCGATAGCGGCGCAAGTATAGTTGGCTGCCTGTTGTTATTGGGCTTGTTGCAATACCTGAGCCGGGAGCCGGATTTTGAGCCTTTTCAGTTTTATATTACTGCCCATTATCCCTTAGTTGCTGTTGGCCTGCTTGATGCACTGATCGAGTTAATAGCGCCGGATTTTTACGAAAAATGGCGCAGTTATTTTGGTTTTGCCGTATTGGCCGCCTTTGTATGGATCTATGCACGTTGGGTTAACTCCAAAAAGCAAAGGAAAGATTTAGAGGTAGCCACCCGCCGAAATACCGAATTAGACAGGCTGGTTACTGAGCGTACCGCCGAACTCACTAAACAAAAGAACGAATTACAGGAAACCGTAAAGCTTTTGCAAGCTACCCAGGCCCAGCTGATACAACAAGAAAAGTTAGCATCGCTTGGCGAACTTACCGCCGGTATTGCGCACGAGATCCAAAACCCGTTGAACTTCGTTAACAACTTCTCTGAAGTAAGCATGGAGTTGATTGATGAAATGGAGGAGGAGTTAAACAAAGGGGATACTGCCGAAGCTATTGCTATTGCTACAGATATAAAGCAAAATCTTGAAAAAATTATCCATCACGGCAAACGTGCCGATGGCATTGTTAAAGGAATGCTGCAACATAGCCGATCGGGTGGCGATACCAAAGAACCTACTGATATTAATAAACTGGCCGATGAATACCTGCGCCTTGCCTACCACGGCCTGCGTGCAAAGGACAAGCTATTTAACGCCGAGCTGGTGACCCATTTTTCGGAGAATTTGCCTCTGGTAGGTATGATATCGCAGGATGTGGGCAGGGTACTACTCAACTTGTTTAATAATGCTTTTTACGCCACACAACACAAAAAAGCAACTGCGGGAGCCGGCTATAAACCAACAGTTGAATTAAGTACATCACTGGACGGCAAAAATGTAAGGATAACAGTAAAAGATAACGGGACGGGCATTCCAGACGCGATTAAAGATAAGATAATGCAACCTTTCTTTACAACCAAACCCACCGGAGAAGGTACAGGGCTCGGCCTATCGCTCAGCTATGATATTATTGTGAAAGCACATGGCGGCAAGATTGATATTCAAAGCAAAGAAGGTGAAGGGGCAGAGTTTATAATATTATTACCCTTAACTAAATAGGTGTTACTGTGGGGGTTAAAAATCTGATAATCAAAATTTTACTGTTATCTTAGCTTCAATCCCTATTTAAATGAAACTTAACCTCTTCCAATTACTTTGTGCGCTTTTTATTACGGTTTCTTTCACCGCCCGTGCGCAATTAAAACCTGTTGCCTATGATGCTATGCCAGAGGATGGTATTACTTTAGATACAGGTTGGCGCTACAGTCTTGAAGACAAATCTCAATTTGCACAGCCCGCTTTTAATGATGCATCATGGGGAAGCATTAATCCCACAAAACCATTGTATAATCTTCCGCAACTAAAGGGGGATAAAATAGGTTGGCTAAGGCTGCGATTTAAAACCGGCACCAAATTGGGTAGCAGGCCATATATATATAGCATGTGGCACAGCGCAGCTACCGAAGTTTATCTCGACGGGAAATTGCTAAGTAAATACGGTAAACTAAGCAATAACCCCGCTGAAGTAGTACCAATTGGTATGAACCTGCCCGATCAGGAAATTTATCTTACACAAGGTGACGAACATGTACTTGCCATAAGGTTTGCGCTCTGGCGTGGGCCGGTAGTAAGATCTAACTGGATAAACTTTTGTTTTATAACATTGTCGTCCACTAATCAGTTTCTTGAGGTGAGTAAAGCCATTCACAAGGGTAACCATGTTTACATTGTGCTTACTTCAGTCTTCTTTCTTTTAAGCCTGCTCCATCTCGCTTTTTACAGGTATGATCCTACACAACGGGCCAATTTATTTTTTGCAGTATATGCCATTAGTTCAACAGTAGGTTTTTTTTGTGTGATTATGCAAGAAGAAGTACAGGATGTACGCATCTGGATGTTTGTGTATCTCCCGGCTTTTTTAACTACGCTGATGGGTGGGATATGGATCATTAAAGCATTGGGCAATTTATTCAGTTTAAGGATCAAATGGCTTGAAATAGTTTTATGGTGTATTTATGCGATAGTGCTGGTCTTAATTATATTTTGGCAAGTTGATACTCCCTTTTTTATCGGCCTGATTATTTTTGGCTTGATAGAGATCGGCCTTACCATTAAAGCTTTACGCATGAAAAAACGTGGTGCCGGGATTGTTGCATTCGGCTTTGCAGTATCTGTAACAGCGGTAGCCCCATTTTTAGTGGGAATAACCATTGGCAACCTTACGCATCAGATATTAATCCTGATTGAATTTCTGGCACCTGCATTGGGGATTTCGCTTTACCTGGCGCGCGAGTTTGCATTAGATAGCAGCCTGCTACGCGAAAAGCTGGTGCAGGTAGAAACCTTATCTGAACAAAACCTGGCACAAGAGCAGGAGAAACAACAATTACTTGCGCGACAGAATGATAGCCTGGAAAGCCAGGTGGCCGAACGTACTACAGCATTACAGAAGTCTCTGATCGATCTAAGATCAGCTCAAACGCAATTGATCCAATCAGAAAAAATGGCTTCCCTGGGCGAACTCACAGCAGGTATAGCGCATGAGATCCAAAACCCTTTGAACTTTGTCAATAACTTTTCTGATGTAAACCGCGAAATGATTGATGAGCTGAAAGAGGAATTAAAAGCAGGCAATATAGATGAGGCTCTGGTTATTGCCAATGATATACAACAAAATGAAGAAAAGATCATTCAGCATGGCAAACGTGCAGATAATATTGTAAAGGGAATGCTGCAGCACAGCCGTAGCAATACAGGCGAACGCCAGCTATCAAACATTAATACCCTTGCCGATGAGTTTTTAAAACTATCGTACCACGGTTTAAGGGCAAAAGACAAAACATTTAACGCCGGGCTGAGCACCAGCTTCGAGGAGGGTTTACCGCCGATAAATATAGTATCACAGGATATTGGCCGGGTATTGCTTAATTTATTTAATAATGCTTTTTATGCAGTAAACCAGAAGAAAAAAGTTGCGAATGCTGATTATAAACCTGAAGTTTCGGTGACTACAAGCAGAGGGGATGGGTGTGTTGTTGTTACCGTGCGGGATAATGGTATTGGTATCCCCAATGAAATAAAGGATAAAATTATGCAACCCTTTTTTACCACCAAGCCAAGTGGCGAGGGCACTGGCTTAGGGCTATCTCTAAGTTATGATATTGTGGTGAAAGGGCATGGTGGAAACATAGAGATACTTAGCCAAAACGGGGTTTATACTCAATTTGTAGTAACCTTACCCATATAAATAAAAGCAGTATATTTAACCGAAATGAAAATATTAGTTGTTGACGATGAGGCCGACGTGCAGCCTTTGTTTTTGCAGTGTTTCCGTAAAGAAATACGTGAGCACGAAATTGAGTTTGATTTTGCATTGTCGGGCGAAGAGGCCCTCGTTTATTTAAAAGAAAAACATTCTGAAGTGGTGCTGATACTTTCGGATATTAATATGCCGGGGATGAGTGGTATTGATTTGTTATCAAGAATAAGGCACGATTATAATGTACCGCCACCACCGGTGGTAATGATGATTACCGCTTATGGTGACGAGGAAAATCATCGGCAGGCAATTGAAAATGGTGCCAATGATTTTTTAACTAAACCATTGGATTTTAATTTATTAAAAGAAAAACTTAAAACCTTATTAGCATAATGGCTAAGATATTGGTAGTGGATGATGAAACGGATCTGGAATTGCTGGTAAAACAAAAGTTCAGACGTAAAATCAGGGAAAATATTTACGAATTTATTTTCGCACATAATGGTGAGGAGGCACTGGAAAAAGTAAAAGAACATCCCGACCTGGATATTATTTTAAGTGATATTAATATGCCTGTAATGGATGGCTTAACCCTCCTTAGCCGTTTGCCCGAAGCTAACCCTATGCTAAAGGCAGTAGTGGTATCAGCTTATGGCGATATGCAGAATATACGTATTGCCATGAACCGCGGCGCTTTTGATTTTGTGTGCAAGCCTGTTGATTTTGATGACCTGGATGTTACCATGGAGAAAACCATTACCCATGTAAAGCAAATGCAGCAAACCATTAAAGCCATCAAAGAAAACAACATCCTGAAAATGTACGTGGATGAGAATGTGCTTAACTTTATGACCCATAAAGAGTTTGAAAGCAGCTTGTTAAAAAACGAGATGCTGGAAGGCACGGTAATGTTTGTTGATGTATGCAGCTTTACAGCAATTACCGAACATGCATCTGCTAACGCGGTTGTGAAGTTGTTGAATAGCTTATTTGATACTATTGTAAAGGCTATTATAGCGCAAGGTGGCCGTGTAGATAAGTTTATGGGCGATGCCGTGATGGCGGTTTTTAAGGGTGAGTTTCACCTGGACCGTGCCATTGATACAGCCTTGGCAGTAAGGGAGCAAATAACCAAATTAGAACCATTTATAGCAGGTGATAAAACCTATCAATTACAGGTATCTGTGGGCATTAACTCTGGCGAAATGATCTCGGGCAATATAGGCTCAGCCTCGTTAAAACGGTTGGATTATACGGTGATAGGGGATGTGGTTAATGTAGCCCAACGCCTACAGTCAACAGCGAAAGCCGGTCAGATTATTATTACAGAAGAAATATTTAATCAAGCACAGATTTCCTTTAAATGTGAACGGATAGGCGAAGTGAACTTGAAGAATAAAGCCAAATCTCTTACCATTTATAATGTAGTAGAATAACTGGTAAGAATTTGCACTTTGCCGCATCAAAATTCTTAAGCAGCAACCCAACTTAATCTGCCGGAATATTATTTACTTCAATTGTGCTATGCTCGTCAGAACTTAAACTGATTGGATAAAGGCTAAATTCCGACCATCTCAATGCCTGAGAAGCTACCTAACTAAATATTGTTTAAATATTCGCTACCTGACTGAAGTTGTGGGGCTTGGAAAAAATACGGCCTACTTTCTGAGTTATCTGTATGTAGAAAGGGGCACTTCCCTAAATATGAATCAAATAGTTTGAGTGACATAAATATGCTTAAATTAGTCATTAAATCTATCGTTATATCATGAAGGCATTGTTTCTGCTCATCTTTTTAACTGCTTATTCTTGTTTTTGTTCAGCACAAAATACTTATACAGCCGCTGCCCCCTTACCCCATAAAAATTTGTCAATATTTGGTAGAGGGTTATATCCGGGTAACGATACAACTTACCGGTTATTGAAACATAGCGGATTTAATACGATGCTGTTATCCAGCTTTTATATTCATGAAAATGGGGACCTATATTCTGGTGATTCTCATCAACCCATTATTCATGACGGCAAATGGGTAGGAGATACTGCTTACGTAAGAAGGGTTAATGATCTCAAAAAAAAGTCTTCTATATCGCGAATTGAAATTTTGTTAGAAGGACGTTGGTATGGGCAGCCACCAAACACATTTGATTTTATTCGTGACTGGTATGACTCAACTAAGACGGTACCCGGAATTGTGACCGGAATTACCGAGCAAAGTACATTGTTTAATATTTGTAAGGTATTAAAAGAAGTGTTAAACGCTGATGCATTTTGTATCGACGACGAGTCTGTTTATGATAGCCCCTCTATTATTGCGATGGGTAAAATTGCAGCTAAACTTAATATGCATATGACATTATGCCCTTTTAAAGGATATTTATATTGGGGGGATGTTCTAAAATCATCTGATGTGCATGTGGTAGATGCCTTGTATTTACAGTGCTACGACGGCGGTGCAAGGAACGAAATCAAAGATTGGGTAGGAGCATTGAAACCAGTGCAGCCAATATATCCGATATTTATGGTGCGTGGTTCATTTGGCACATGCGACACTTATAAAGGAAGTAAATCAGTGGCAGAGATCAAAACCCAGTTGAAAGGTTTTGCTAAGGATTATCCAACAATCAGCGGTGCAGCGATATGGCAGGTTGAAGATTTAAAGAACTTTGTTAAGATGGGATGTGCCGTGAAAGAGCCCACATCGGGTAGTGCCGAAAGTTTAGCCGAATTTTTAAGTCAGTTGAATAAGACATTAAAAAGTGAATTGTAGTAAACACGGTTTTGCAATGCATCGTTGTTTGAATTAACAAGGCGCGGCATAAAGCATTTGATTAACCCCAAATATCAATAACCAAGCAGCTGATAGTTTTGACGGGATGTTCTATGAGCTGAGTTATATTATTGTTGACTTGTCAACCTTAAATTGATTATAAAACTCTTATTAAATAGTTAAGCCGGGACAAGCCCGGCTTAACTTCAACTAATAAACCAAAAAATCAGGTACGAGAATTTTACTTAACGTCCCAAAATATTTTAGTAGTCCTGGTATCCTTGGCTTTTACACTGTTATAATTGGTATTATAAGCAGTTTCAACTGATGGATACAGTAACCTTGTTGGTGGCGTCTCATAGCTTACCAAAGTTTGAGTTGGGAAGGTTAGCTGAGGGTATTTGGTCCTCCGGTATTCGGCCCAGGCCTCATCAGATTGCAGGAAGCCAAAGTGCAGCCATTTTTGAATATATATTAACGACAGTTTTTGGGCTGATGTACCTGCGTAAGCAACATTGGTATTGGCCAGGAACGTATTAATATCTGTGCCTGTAGGTGCAGTAACACTGCCGCCGCCTATGCTGTTAAGGTAATAGTAAAAATATACCGACTGGGTTAATGCAGTATTGTACGCAGTTTGTGCATTGCCCAATCCCCAACGTTCGTACGCTTCTGCTTTCAGGAAATTAACTTCAGATGCGGTGATCACAATGCCCGGCATTTTAATGTTATTTAAGAAAGTTGTTGAATCTACAATTGAATAATTGGCATAAGCCGTATCCTGTTGTGCAGAGGTATAAGTAACAGGCATGGCTTTGTAAGTTTTATTAGGTACAAAAGTACCGTTAACATTCTTGCCATATTTATCATACATTACAGGTATGCGCGGGTCATTAGCCGGCAGCATTACCTTATTCAATTTATAATCTGTTGCCCAATAGCTATCAATTTCTGTTAAAGCACTATATAATGTGCTGCTGGTAGTTGTAGTTAAAGGCTGTAATAGTACATCTACATTGGCTGGATTATACGCACCAACACCGTTACCATCTAAAAGCGGATAAGTAGCAGGGCTATTTAACATTGTTGTAACCGCTGTTTTGGCAGTGGCTTCATCATAATTAGAGATACGCATCAGTAAACGTAAACGTACAGAGTTTGCGTATTGCTGCCATTTCAGTAAACTACCGTTCAGCAAAATATCAGATTTGGCAAAGGATGTCTGCACATTGCTGCTTGGTTTTGCTGTAGCAAAATAAGTGGCCGCATCATCCAGATCTTTGATAAATGTAGTATAAAGCGCTTTCTGATCGTCAAATACCGGGTTTTTAATGGTACTTGCGGTTTCCAGGTTCCCAGCTTGTGTGTACGGGATATCGCCCCACATATCAACCATTTTTGCAGCACGCTCATCCAAAACAATTTTGGCTGCCTGCAAATAAATTTGCTGATCTGCCTGGTCGGCAGCTGGTAAAGCAGCAAGTGCAGCCTGCATAGAACGGTATAACGCCATTGGGCCGCTTCCGTTACCGGCTGGATAGTAAAAATCTGACCAGTAATTTCCCAGATAGCCATCATTCGCTTTGTAGGCGGTGTTTACGTTATCAAAACTTGTAGTTTGCGCGTAAATAGAAACCTGGGGGAAAAAGAAGGTGCGCAAGTTCCAATAGGCAGGCCTCACGCGGTCGCTGTTAAGCATGGCCGTGAAAAACCCACTCACAATTGGCGTGGTTGATAGCTCTGGATTAAGATAATCCTTATTAATTGTTTTTTTACAGGCACTGAACGAGACAGCCAGTAAAATCAGAATATTAGTGTATATGAATATTTTTTTCATCGTTGATCAATTTAAATAGTTAAAAAGTGGCATTTAAAGAGAATCCGTAACTTCTGGTTGAAGGTATTGAGCCATTATCGATACCTTGATTATACCACTGGCTTCCGAGTGCAGTTTCGGGGTCCAGATTTTTTAGTGTGCGGTAGATATACAGCAAGTTGCGCCCTATCAGTGAAAATCTCGCTCTGGAAAGCCCGATATGTTTCACCAGGTTTTGTGGTAATGAATAACCAAGAGCAACCTCACGTAACTTAATATAGCTATTGTTGTAAATTGCAGTACCATCATTTATAGAGTTAGGATCACCTGCTCCAAATTGATTTTCGTAGTAACTGGCTGCATCAAGTATAATGTTATTTGCTTGTCCGTTGGCTAAAACACCTGTCTGTATTACACCATCGTGGTAAACAGTTTCGCCATTAGGCCCAGCTGTTGCGCTTGATGCCAACCCTACGTTAACACCTGCACCATTGGTAAAATAAGTTAAGCCGCCATGTTGTGCATCCCTGTACTTCAGTGTGCTGGTATACATACCGGCGTTTATACCATATTTTAGAGGGGTTGAAATTAACTGGCCACCTAATCTGTAATCAATTAATGTAGTTAATGAAAAACGTTTGTAGGTGAATGTATTGGTAAAACCACCTACTGCTTTTGGTAAAATATTACCAACTTTTACATAACGGGATTGATCCATAATGTAATAACCGTTGGCATCTATTAATTTATTACCCTTGCTATCTGTAGCAATTGGATAATCATAAATATTACCTAAAGCCTCGCCAGGCTTTGCAGTAACCTTGATTGAATTACTTTCGCCGGTGTAGAAATCAATTTCCGGTTCGTTAGGCGACAGGGTATAAACCTTAGTTTTGTTAAACGAATAATTTAAACGCACATCCCATTTAAAGTCCTGCGTTACTATCGGGGTGGCGTTTAAAGCAACCTCAAGGCCTTGGTTACCTATTGTACCAACGTTTACAATCTGGCTGCTGCCACCATTACTTGGTGCAACGGTTAGAGGTAAAATCTGATCATTGATTTTATTGGTATAGTAGCTTATATCAGCTCCAAGCCTGTCATTTAAGAAACGAACTTCTAAACCTGCTTCGTACTCATGCTTTCTTTCTGGCTTAAGTGTATTATTACCATACGCTCCCGGGATAGAAAGCTGAGAAACCGAACCATTGTTGGTTTGCAGTGAGGTTTGTGCGTAGGCTATATTAGAAGTATAGATAGGCGCGGGGTTACCATTCTGCGTATAAGAAAGTCTTAATTTTCCATAGCTTAAAAATGACGGCATAGCGCTTTTAAACGCATCACTGAAGATGAAACTTCCGTTTACTGCAGGATAATAATAAGTATTGTTTGCCGGAGGAAGCGTTGATGAAGATTCCTGGCGTAATGCACCTTCTAAAAACAGGTAATTTTTAAACGACAGATCGAGCAAGCCAAAAGCACCTTCTTTTAAAAGATACTGCCTGGCATAAGTTGTGCTCAATATACCGTATGAATTACTTAAAGAAAAGAAATTTGCGGTAACTAAACCGTTGGTGGTGCCAGATGCCTGATCGAGATAACTTTCGTGCCTTGCCGTAAAGCCACCGCTTAATGAGAAATTAAAATCCTTTGTAATATTTTGAGCATAGGTTAATAACGCATCGCCATATAAAACAGAGTAAATGCCCGAGGTTACATTGTATGCGCCTGTACTTGAACTGCCCGCATTAAATGCTACCGGGTAAGTATTATAGTTTTCGGCATCTGTATTGCGGCCGGTGTAATCATTGCCAATTCTGGCTCTGAATTTTAAGTGACTTAAAATGTCCCAGTTTAAGGTGGCGCTCGAATAAATACGATTTTCAGTTTCAGTATATGTGTTTTTCAATGTGCTGAAAAAATAATCGTACAGGTTAGGCCTAACATTAAACACAAACGCTTCGGCCGGGTTTAGCTGCGTATTGTTATACGGGGCATATTCATAACCCTGTGAGGTTACATATTTTTGCATCACCAATCCCATTTTTTCTTCCCGGCCAAAGAAACCGTCGAATGACTGGGCCAGTCGGTTAGTTTGATAGGGGCGGTTGTCTGTGATCGTATTCACGTAATTAGCTACTACATCAACGCTTACTTTTTTGCTCAGTGTAAGTGTGCTGTTTAAGTTGAATGTGTTTTTGTGTACGCCAGATTCTCTCTGAATACCATCATAATCAAGCCTTGTGTATGATATGCGGTAATTTGCATTATCGGTTTGATTAGATAGCGATAAGTTTGCGCTTGAGCTGATACCCGTTCTGAAGATATCTTTATAGTTGTTTGGCTGTGGCGAATAAGATTGGATAGAACCATCCCACCAACGAACTTGCTGCCCGTCCATTTTAGGGCCGAAATCTGAATATGCTCTAAAGTTTGGTCTCCAACCCGCAGGCGACTGTGCATCAGGTACAGAGCCGTCTGCATTAAAACCAAGCGATAAGTTGGTTGCCCGGTCATAGCCTTGTCCGTATACGTTTTGGTAATTAGGCAAGTAAGCTGCTTGCTCAGCTGTGCCATAGTAATTGAAATCTACAGAAGGGCCTTTACCTTTTACGCCTTTTTTGGTAGTAATAACAACTACACCACCTTCGGCATCAGAACCATACAATGCAGTTGCTGCCCCACCTTTTAATATGTTGATATTTTCGATATCGTTTGGGTTGATATCTAAAACACCATTTCCTTCAATCCGCTGGTCTGAATAAAAACCACCGTTATTAAACCCGGCCGCACCATATTGCTGCTGGTTACGGATAATTACTCCGTCAACTACATACAGCGGCGGCTGGTTATAACTTATCGAGTTAATACCTCTTATTTGCACAACTACACCGCTGCTTGCACCACCAGGTGCTGTGTGCACGCTAACACCTGCAACCTTACCATATAAAGCAGAGGCAAAGTTGGTACTACCCGCCTGGGTAATATCTTTACCGCTTACACTGGTTGATGCATAGCCTAATGCTTTTTCCTGGCGTTTAATACCGAATGAAGTTACCACAACTTCATTCAACCCGCCGGTGGCCGGCTGTAGTTTAACACCAGCAGCAGCCACCTCATTAGCAGGTATTTCCCTTGTTTCAAAACCAACATAAGAGAACACCAATACAGCTTTACTGTCCGGAACACTGATGCTAAATTTACCGTTGACATCTGTAACGGCTCCAGTTTTACCATCTTTTAACCTGATGTTTACGCCTGGCAGTGGGTCGTTATTATTGTCAAGCACCCGGCCGGTAATCGTAACTGGTGCTGCGGCCTCTGCAATTGTAGTCGCGTCAGGTTCTACAACCTGCAGTAAAATGGTTTTGTTAATTACTTTATACTTTAAAGCGCTGCCTTTTAAGCTTTCATTTAAAGCTTCGTCCAGCGAGGCATCTTTTAATACAACACTGACGTTCTTATTATTAACATCTTTTGAGTCGTAGAAAAATACGTAACCGGTTTGTTTGTTGATATGTTGCAGCACCTGTTTTAAAGGCGTATTTTTTTCGTTCAGATTAACTTTTTGGCTAAAGCTTTTGCGCTGCATTGCAATAAAGCGATAAAAATAATCAGCGTGGTCAATTTCATAACCATTAATGTTTTTTGTAGCCGCACCTTGTGCGCAGCCGAAGAGAAAGCGTTAAATTTCATACATTTGAATTGTTTGGGTTAACAGAAGCAATACACTAAAATTCCCGTAATAGGAAGGGTTGGCTCAAACGTTTAGCGCATTCCGATGGCCGTCGGAGTGCGTTTTTTTTTGAACAGACCTAAGTGGGAAACCAAGAAATTTAAGGATGTTTTCGTAAGTCTTTTTTCATAGAGCTGGGTTTAATTAAATAAATAGTTTGTTGTTTTTTTTATGGCATTACAATTATTGATTTTCCTTCTATCCTATAATGGATTTTTTTGAAACTCAGTATATCCAATATTTGTGAAGCGTTTACATTTCGTGATATTTCTCCCGAGAAGCGCCTGGATGGCAATTGTCCCTCGTATTTAATATCTACATCATACCACCGCGAAAGCTGTTTCATTACTTCTTCAATACTGCTGTCATTAAAGTTAAACAGGCCGTTTTTCCATGCCACGGCATCATCTGCATTAACGGTTGCCACGTTGATTTTTCCGTCCTTAAACTGCGCTTGTTGCCCAGGTACAATGGTAATGGCTGTATTGGCCGATGTTACTTTAACACTGCCTTCGAGCAGGGTTGTGTTAATAACATCTTCATCGCTATAAGCGTTAATGTTAAAGTGGGTACCTAAAACCTCTACCTGTTGTTGATTAGATATTACTCTGAAGGGCCTTTTTGCATCGTGAGCCACCTCAAAATATGCTTCGCCGGTAAGTTCTACTTTACGCTCGTTGCCGTTAAACGCCACCGGGAATTTGATGGATGAAGCAGAATTTAACCAAACTTTTGTACCGTCTGAAAGAATGAATTGAAACTGACCGCCACGGGGAGTGGTTGCAGTATTGTAAATAACGGCATCTGCGGGCGCCATATTTGAAGTGCCCTGATAGCTGATTGCACCGCTCGATACTTTATTAATATCGGTATTACCTTGTTTGGCAAGTATTCCATTCGTTGCGCCGTTTAAAACAATTGATTGGCCATTTGATAGCGTTAATATAGCTTTATTACCTCCGGGGCTAAGATCTGGTTTGCCGACGTTTTTAGCCACCGCTTGCCTGGCAGGCTCATTTTTTATAAAATGAAAAAGTAAACCTGTAGTAAGTAATATAAGTATAGATGCAGCTATAGATAATTGCTGCCAATTTATACCTGAAGGTTTATTTTTAATTTGACCGATGATTTGGTTAAGACTATCCTTTTGATCTTCTTCCAAAACGCCTGCCGGGATAGGTTTTGAGGTTGATCGGTAATTCAAATACCACGTTTCTACCAGGTCAACCTCTTCGGGACTGGCTTTTCCGTTATTATACCGTTCAATTAGTTCTTCTATTTTGCTTGGGCTCATAAATCCACAAGGATATATTATCCTTATGTTAACTAAAACAACCTAAATGAGCCTATGGAGTAGAAGAAAAGTAAAAAAATAATAAAAAAATGAGTAGCGAGCTTAATTCTTAAAATTTTGAGTGAATTATTAACCTGTTTTCTTACGGTAAGTGGGCTTATATTAAGTTCATGAGCAATTTCATTATGTGATAGGTTCGCATTTCGGCTCATCTCAAAAATTAAACGCATTTGCGGCGGCAATGAGCTTACCTCTGCATCAATAATGGCAATCAACTCCTTCATCCGGAACTGCTTGTCGGCACTTGGGCTATTATTGTCAATAAATGATTTGAACGAACTTATATAAGCCGATTTAACTTTTTGATGCTTGAAAATATTAAATATCCTATTTCTGGCCCCTGTGTATAAGTAACCTTTTAAATTTATATCAGGTTCAATTTCTTCTCTATTATTCCAAAAACAGGTAAAAAGTTCTTGCAGTAAGTCTTTAACTTCTTCCCGGTCAGGAAACATCTTATAGGCATGAATATATAGTACGCCATAATACCGCTTATGAATAGCTGCAAATGCTTTCAAGTCTCCCTCTTTCAAAAGATTGAGTAATGCGCAGTCATCGTATGAATCGTATACAGACATACCCCAGAGAGAAATGGATTAAAGAATATTTAAATTAATATTAAGTCTTGCATCCCAAATATAAATATCTATAAGTTTATTATTGAAATTTTTAAGATAAATAATGTTTATTACACACTTATCTTCTTACTATCTACATAGCTACAGTTTCAGTAAGTTTAAAAAGGTAGTGATAGTGGCTTAAACGCTATGATAACGCAACATTATAATTGTTTATATATTAGTTTTGGTGCCGATGGAAATAGTAGCACTAAACTTCATAATTGCATGCTTATCAATCGCTGCTAATGTTATCCGTCGATATGTTTTTTGGCAATATTATATATAAATCTTTCCAAGGCCGGTTTTTGATGTATTTAAACAGACATTTGGCGATTACTATAAACGTGATACCTAGGATGCCTTTTAAATAACTTGTTTATAAATTCCATTAAATCAACTATTTATATGTAGGGTTAGATCCCGGCTGATACCACGAAAGCCCCTAAGTGAAAACTAAGAGGCCTTTTTGGTTAAGATTTATTGTGATTTGGGATAATGGCCACAGGCGAGGCGTTTGCAAAAATCAGGAGTTTATATTCTATAATTTGCACGCTACACATCACTGGCTAATCCCCGGACTTAGAATAATCAAGTTCTCTTACCTTGATATACTGCCCGGACTGCAGTTCGTAATAAATTTCGATATAGTGATTGTTGTCTAAAATCTTAATTACTTTTTTGTTCTTTTTGGGTTGGCCTTTGATCAGTTCAGACTCCGAGGTATACGTAAATTCTTTCTTAGCCGAATCATAACTACCTATCTGCATTTCTATGTCGCTGCCAATGTGATTATTAATAGATGTGGTATAAAATTTCATTCGGGCATTATCATAGCCTTCAATTTGCATGCCCCTATAATTATCCTCCTTCATTTTTCCATCAGCAATCGGTAGTGGTAGTTTTCCACCGGTAATCTCCACCTGGTAGAAACGGCCGTCGTAAATAGGCTTGCGCACAAGTGTCCCTTTAACAAATGCCAGTTTAGCATCCTGAAAATTCCAGGTTCCTGCAATTTGGTTAAGCAGCGCGTGATTTTTGCCAGGCCGGGAGTAGTCAAGCATTTGGTTCATTTCTTCATCGTCTTTCTGCTGTGCAAAACCCGTCGCTTGAACCAGCAAAAGGAGAAGTATTGAAGTGCAAATTCTATTGAGATAACTTTTCATGGTGATCCTGTCGATTTTATCAGGTAATCGAATTTAAGAAATAATTATATTAGTTGGTATTAAATTATTGATAATGAGGACGAATGCTTGTTGGGTGCAGTTCGGGGAAAAGTTATAAACCTATACAATCGGTCCGAAATTTACATCAGTTTAAAATATCTTCGCCCGATAATCGTCTCCCTGAATATGTACAACACCTTATTGGCTTTACATTCACTTATACGTTGGCTGGTATTGGTCAGCTTAGTTTTTGCTATAGTTCTCGCTTACCGCGGCTGGCTGTTAAAGAAGCCTTATTTGAAATTCGATAATAGCGTAAGGCATATAACGGCTACGGTGGCGCATATCCAGTTAGTGTTGGGTATCTGGCTTTATTTCGTCAGCCCAATAGTGGCTTATTTCTTACATCATTTTAGTACGGCGGTGCACGAGCGTACCATCCGGTTCTTCGGTATGGAGCATGTTACCATGATGCTGGTGGGCATAACGGTAATTACAATCGGCTCTGCCAGAGCCAAACGAAAAACAACCGATGCTGAACGGTTTAAAACAATGGCTATTTGGTTTACCATAGCCCTGCTGATTATTTTAAGCTCCATTCCCTGGTCGTTTTCACCGCTGATCAGTAGGCCGAGTTTTCGGGCGTTTTAGAAAGAGATCTGTCGTGAGTCTCCCTGTCCGTAGTCTCTGACTACGGGCCAGTATGCCCGCAGACTTCAGTCTGCAAAAAAAGCCTGTAGTCGGAGACTAAAAGCATATAACGTCCGAAGTCTATAGACTTCGGACAACAAGGGGGTGGGATGCTAACTGAGTACTTGTGCTTGCCATGCTTAAATAGCATTCAACGGTATTATTGATAGTTCGCCCATTAATTTATCATTGTCAATACGCTCGAGTCCAAATGCGGCATTCCATAATCCTTTTTGTTTAAGAGTTAACCCATATGTTGGCTCTACATCAGGAATGTACATTTCTATACTTTCCTTTTTCATTCGGGCAAGTGGATTTCTTGACAATATTTTATTAAATATTCGATCATCCGAGTAGCAAACTTCTGGGGCTAGAAATCCTAAAGGGATATCCCTTTTTTGCTTTTCCCATAGACCATGTTTAATGTTAACTCTATCGGGAATAATAGATAATGCTACATAATTATATTTAAAATGAATTGCCAAATTTTTAGCTAAAACGTGATCAACATGATACCCTTTAGGTATACCTCCAATAATTGCATCGAATACTTTTCGATAAAGGCTATATTGAGGTTTCACAAAAACATAGAAAATATTTTCGCTATTTGCAACAAAGACATTATAGGGACTATAACGGCGGAATCTATACGGATTGAAGGCTAGTGCGTTACAAATACTATCTATACTATTTCCAGCAATAATAGTTTTTTGAGGAGGTGGGCTGTTAAATTCATTACCAATCCATCTTAAGGAGCCTTTTTCTAAAACCTTTTCTAAGTTTAGTTCCATGAGTAAAGATATTCCAAAGTTACTTTATTTAAAGCAATCCCTTCTTCTCACTACTTGCTTCGCCCACAACATTTTCCTAACTTGATCATATGGCAGCAGATACCTTTACACTAACCATCCATATGGTTTCGAGTCTCGATGGCTATATCGCCAAAAAAGACAATAGCATCTCGTGGTTCGAAACTGGTGACAGCTACGAGCAGGGTGTTACTGTTACAGCAGAGCAAGCGCAGGAATTTCTGAAGAACATAGACTGCTACATCATGGGTTCGCGCACATACGAACATGCGCTGGAACTTTCAAAAGCTTACGGTTGGGTTTATGGCGATATCCCAACTATTGTATTAACCCACAGAGAGCTGCCGGTTGAAAGGCCGAACATCGAAATTTACTCGGGCGACCTGCACCAGCTGGTGAACGACCGACTTAAACTAAACTACAACAACGTTTGGCTGGTAGGCGGTGCCGAACTGGCTAAAGATTTCATCAGGTTAGGTTTGGCCGACGAAATAAGACAATCAATCCTACCCATTATTTTGGGCGGTGGGATGCCATTTTACGATCAGATTGGTAAAGAACAAGCATTACACCTCAAAGACCTGAAAGCATATAAAAGTGGCATGGTAGAGTTATGTTATGAAATAAAGAAATGAGAGAATCTTTAATAGCGATTAATACTTCCAACGTCAATAAGGGGTAGAAACTGAAGTGCGGTACCCGGTAGTGTGAAAACCAGGAAGCTTTTTTTTACGCATCATTACAGGTAATATATTTTAATCTGGTTCCATTTTTAAAATTGCAACACCACGAGGTTTGCATTATAAGCTATCCTGAAATGCTATTGGTAGCTTACATTAATAAAATGAGCAGCTATGTTAAACGCATTTAAAAAGGCTTTGGGGCGTGGCCTCGCACTGGCCATACCACTTGCCATTGTATTGTATGTGTTTGCGAAAATTGTTGGCGTATTTACCAAAATTATAGCTCCAGTGGCGCATAAAATTGGCGTGGCGCACGTATTAGGCGAACTCACACTCACCATCTTTGCCATTATTCTCATCATCCTTATTATTTTATTGCTTGGTTTACTGATGCGTATTGCCGTAGTAGCTACCATCAGAACACAGGTTGAAGATATCATACTAAAATTTGTACCCTCGCTAAACCAGCTTAAACTATTGGCCGCCGACACCCTTGACCTTGAAGACGCTGAAACCACCTGGCGGCCGGTATTGCTCTACGTTAAAGAAAAAGGCAAGTACAGCCCCGCCTTTGTAGTTGAAGAAGATGAGGAGCGTATAACCCTGTTTGTGCTAATTGAAACTGCTATGCAAAAAGGCGAGGTAGCCATTTATGATAAGGATCGTATTACACTTACGCCGCTAAGTTTTACCCAGTTGCACGCTGCTAACAGGGCGGCCGGTAAAGGTTTTCTGGGGTTAATAAAAGAGGATGGGATATAGTATTTTTTATCCCCTCTTGAGAGTGATTTAGGGGAGTGTTCTTCTTTTTGCTGGTTTATAACAGACGCAGAAACACACCTCTGCAGTCGCACCAATCAGCCGCGCCTTCTTAAGAGCTACCGTGTACCCACATCTTTAAATCCCCTTCAATTTCTACCCCTTATTAACGTAAGTGGTATTAGCAATGCTGTGGCATTCCCCTTAAAAGAGTAATAGCCATGATTAGACAGGTTGTTTAGGAAGCGAGGGGAATGTGCGATTCCCTCCCTTGGGAGGGTGTAGAGAGGGGTTTGTGCGATTTGCTTAGCAAACTTAACCCCTCCCTGCCATTACACTACCATCCGTACCCCTCCCGTGGGGAGGGAATTTTGTAAAGCTGTCTAATCATGGCTATTACCCTCTCAAGAGGTGAATGTGTTAAAGTCCCGATGATAAAACGGTGTCGAATTAAATCTGTAGCGCGGTAGCAAGAGATATTAAGCAGGTCAAATGAGTTGCATATTTAAATGTGCAACCCTTTACGTAGTAAGGTTAGAACCTTTACGGTTTAATGTTCTGTAATTTTATTTCGGCCCGGTTACCAAAGCATAGATTGGAACCGGAGCCTCAAGAAATCGAAAACATTTTTGATCTGAATCATACCTGTAATGCATCACTAAAATGATTAACTCTACCCCGTTCGGCTTAAAGAGTGCAGCACTTTTAAGCTTGTTGTTTTTATCATTTACAGCCGTTTGTTTAGGGCAGGCTACAACATCGTTACCTGCGCAAACCAATACAGTAAGCTATCTTAACCCGCATAAAAACATGTTTGCGGCTAATTCAGTAAATAACGATACTACCGTAGCTGTTAATAAAAATGGTAAGCCCTTACGTACGGTGCCATGGTTTGTAGAAAGGTTTAAGTTAACTGCCGGTTTTTTTGCACCGGTTAACAATACCAATATCAGGGTTAATGGTGCCAACGGTAAAATTGGTACCGATATTGACTTTGAAGACGACCTGGGGTTTAATAAAACCACATCTACATTTTTGGGCGACTTTCAATACCGCTTATCCAGCCGTTCGAGGTTCGATTTTAGCTATTATCGCCTGGACAGAAGCTCAAGCAAAACCATTGATAGAGACCTTAACTTTAAAGACAGCACTTTCCATGTTGGTGCCCAGATCGATGCTTATTTTAACTCCAACATCTACCGTGTATCTTATGGTTATGCCATTTTAAGCAAGCCGGGTTACGAAGCCGGCCTTTTAATAGGTGCACACGTAGTTAAGTTTGGGATAGGACTGGATGCTACCGCCAATGGTATAAGTGGCAGCGCACAATCCAGCGTTGGCCTTACTGCGCCTTTACCAGATTTTGGATTATGGGGCGGCTGGACCATGGGTAAAAAATGGGCTGTAAATGCCGAGGTTGATTATCTGGATATAACCGTTAACAGTATTAGTGGCCGCATTATAGCCTACAACGCTGCTGCCACTTTTAGGCCTATCAGAAATCTGAGTTTTGCTGCTGGTTACACAGGTTTAAACTTTAAATTAAATGTTGACAAAGAAAAATTGGACGGACAACTGAAATGGGGCTACAATGGGCCATCGCTAACCGCAACTTTCGCTTTTGGCCACAAAGCATGGACACCAAATCATGACTGGAATAATTAATGTAGTCTGCATAAAAAAAGGCTTGGTGTTTAACACCAGGCCTCTCTTGTTTAATTTAATTAATAAGCTCTCGGCGTGTTCTTTAACCAAGCAGCTAATCCGTTTAGCTGGTCCGTGTTTTGTTTGCCCCAGTTAGCATTGTCGGCTTTGGGATCAGTTAAGGCAACGGTGTGGGTAAAAGCAGGCATATAATTGGTTTGCGATAGTTTGTAGAAGTAATCCGCAAAAAACTTATCAAAGAAGCTTTTGTCGGTTTTCTTTGCAGATAGTTCGCCTATTATTCCAAAGTTGGTTTTAAGCTGATATTCCAGCATAGCTAAACCGGTAAGGCCTTTTGATTGGGCAGATATCGTAACCATGTTAATACTCATGTTATAAGTACCGGTTTCTTTCTCATCGTTTGGTGAAAGCTGGATGGTTGTTTTGCCATTAGCATCCTTCAGCACACCTCCCTGCAAAATATGCTGAATGTTGCCATAAGCCTCGGCAGCGCGTGCGCCGGTTGGCTCTAACAAAATAAAGCTGCAAAGCCCCATCAACGCGTTAGCCCTTTTGTTCTCGTGAAAACATACTAAGGCATATAAACGATGGCTGCTGGCGCTTTTGGGGTTGTGTTTAATAGCTTCTATCGCGGCATTCTCGGCCTCAGGGTATTGCTGCATGCGCGAATAGCAAATACCCAGGTTATAAAATATCTGCGGATAATCCGGGTTAATTTTAATGGCTTCGTTATAAATATCTACCGCTTTGGCTGATTGGTTATTTTCATCATAAATACTGGCCAGTAGTGAATAAGAAGCAACAGCGAGGTCTTTCTTGGGCGATTTAACGGCCTTCTCTAAATGTGGGATGGCGTCATTGGATTTTTTAATATAATAAAGCGAAAGTGAAATTTCGTAATTGGCATAATCATTTTCCGGATCAACTTTTAACGCCTCGTTAAATTTAGTAATGGCATCTGTATAATTGCCCTGGTTGTGAAAGGCTACACCTTGTTTAATTAAATCGTTAGCGGCGTTGTTTTGGGCCGATGCCGGTAAATAAACGCAGCAGGCCACAATAAGGGGTAATAATAAATGACGCAGGTTTTTCATGCTTAAAACTAAAAAATGGTTTTGCCAAAGGCAAATGTTTCGTTAAAGAAAAAGCATCAGTTTACAGCAGCATGGTAAGTCTGGATAAAAGCTTTAACGGCATCGCCCGATGGCGCAAAAAATGGCGGCCCGGTTAACAGCGTAATTTTGGTGATGGGCTTAGCATCACTTAGATTCTTGCTTTTAAGATATAACTCGGTTTCGTAAGCTTCAACGGCACCTTTTATTACATTACTGGCTACAGTGCCTGTTGGCGAGTCTATCCCCGCATCCTTTAAATCGCTGGCGTGCGAGTAACTGCTTACACCAAGTCGTAAGGCTTCGCGCATACCTACGCGGCCAATATTAATCATCAGGTCGGGTGTGAAATTGTTGCGGTTTCCCAAGCCAATCAGCAGAAGCTTTTCTGCGGCTATGGTGCCTTTGGGTGGTGTAATCATTAAAGTTTCAAGGGCATGGCCGGAAAATTTGCCGCTTTTGCGCAGGTCAGTAAACAGGCCGTTAAGTGCCTGGTCTACATGTAATAAACCGTTGGCGGCTGCCGGCAATGCCTGCGGGCTGGTAATATCACCTTCGGTATACTCAAACACACAGATTATTTGCAATGGCGTAACCTGGTTAGATGGGCTTTGTACCGTTGTGGCAATATCGATATGGTCAATTGAACCTACAATGGCCGATGTGCCCACTGTAGGTAAAGTTTGTGCTGAAGCTGTATTGAAATTTAATAATGCTGCTGAAAATAATACCACGGCAGGCATTAAAGCAATGCGGTAGCTTTTTAAGGTGATGTTTTTGATCATAGGGGTGATGTTTTGAATGCAGTTGAAGATAAGCAAAATTGATAAAGAAGATGTTTGTGAATACTGGTTTTACATTTGGCTTATAAAACGAAATTGTAGCATTTGCTAATCTGAAACAGTAATAACGTGGGTTTCAAACACATTTGCCGTATTTGGTGTATATTGTATTACAAAGATTATTTACCTCAATTTATTTATGGCAAGTTGGTTGAAATGGGTGCTCAGAATATTAGGCGGACTGATATTACTGGTTATTTTGCTTTTAGTTGGGGCAACTGTTTATATCAATACCCACAAAGCAAAGGTTATAGCACTCATTAATACCGAGCTTAATAAAAACATAGATGGTTCGCTGTCGATAGGCGATATGAGTCCTTCGTTTTTTAGAAGCTTTCCCGGAGTTTCACTTTCCTTAAAGAACGTAATCATCCGTGACCGGAAATGGAACGAGCATCATCATACCCTGTTAGATTCTAAAGATTTTGACGTTTCTGTAAATGCCGCTGCGCTTTTGCATGGCACGATAGATATTAACCATGTGGACATTAACGATGCGGCAGTTGATATTTATACCGATACATCGGGCTACACTAATACCGCAGTTTTTAAGAAGAATAACAGCAAGCCGAAAAATCCAAAAGATAAGGGCAGCACATCGGCCCAATTGAGCAGGTTTAACCTGCATAATGTTAATTTAACCATTGATAACCAGCACGGCGGCAAGCTGTTTAAGTTTGATGTGAACGAACTGAACGGCAAAATAGATTTCCCGGATTCGGGCTGGACTGCCAGGGTGCACATGAAGGTAATGTCGCGCAGCCTGGCCTTCAAACTATCGCACGGTAGTTTTATTAAAGATAAACTGATAGAGACCGATATGGTGGCTGGTTACAACGAAACCAGTAAGAAGATCAATATAAAATCTGATAACTTTAATATCGGTGGTGATGAGTTTAAGTTGAACGCTTTATTCTCACCTGCTGCCAAATCGATGAACTTTGCCTTCCATTTAAAAGTTAATCAAATACTATGGCGCAGTGCTGCATCACTGGTATCGGCTAATATTACTAAAACACTTGATAAGTTTAATTTAGATAAACCTATTGATGTTACTGCCAACATAGACGGTAACTTTGGAGGCGGCGATCCGCTGCTGTACATTACCGCAGCAGTAAAAAATAACAGGCTAACCATCCCCGGAGCCGTAATCGATAACTGTAACTTCAACGGCATATTTACCAATGAATATGTAAAAGGGAAGGAGTTGAGCGACGAAAACTCAATAATTCACCTCACTAAGCTTTCGGGAAGTTATAAGGGGATGCCATTTAAAGTTGATACAGCCAGCGTAATTAACCTTACAACGCCAATTGCTACGGGCGTGGTTAAGGCAAACTTTCCGCTTACGGATATGAATGAACTGTTTGCCAAAGTTCTTCGTTTTAACACAGGAACCGCTGATCTCACTTTGCGCTTTAAGGCAGATGTAATTAATCTGCAACTAAACAAACCTTATGTTGCCGGCAATATCAATATTAATAATGCTGAATTTACTTATTTGCCCAACAATCTTAATTTAAAGAAGACCTCCCTCTCGATGCGTTTTGCAGATGGAAATTTAACGTTGAATAATATACGGGTACAGGTTGGCCAAAGCATTGTAACGATGAGCGGCAGAGCCGATAACCTGATGAACCTATATTACAATGCGCCCGAAAAAATAGTGGTAGACTGGAATGTTAACAGCCCGCAGATACATTTGGGCGAATTTTTGGGTATTATAAACAGGCGCAAAAAAGCCGCGGCAAAAAGTTCGGCGAAGGGTAATAGCAGTAATATGGTTGATCAGTTTACCAATGTGATCAACAAATCGCAGGTTAACCTTAATATGCAGGTTGCCAATGTGCATTACAACAAATTTCTGGCAACCGATGCTAAAGCCAACTTAAAGCTATCTGAAGATGGGATCGAGATAAAAGATATAGCCCTCAAAACTTCCGGGGGTACGCTGGCCATCAAAGGCCGTATTGTGCAGGATGATGTGGCTAACCGTTTCGATGTAAGCACGGTAATAAGCCACGTTAATATTCACG
>CAHJXH010000034.1 GCA_903644075.1 Sphingobacteriaceae bacterium
GAGGCGAATGATGGTGCCAGAATCGCCCCTTAAAGTAATTCTACTCACGCCGGAAATGTTTCGACCCAGATCAAACACATAATCCTTATCATCAAACTTATTGACCGATTTTGCCGGGATTTGCTCTATATCCCTAATCGGCTGCATAGCCTGTGCCACAATATTGCGCGATGGTGCCTGGCGCAGGTAAACGTTTTTCCATTTTGCGGTATCGGTATAGTTTATGGTATTCCAACCGGGAAGCTCGCGGCGGGCATCGTAGTGCTCGGCAGTATAAATGCTATTGAATACCAATGGGCCGAGCGAAGTTTTCCAGGTGCGGTCGGTGGAGATGGTTTCTATCGAGCCATCATCGTAAGTAACCCGCAGGTCCATACAGAAGGTCGGCCGGTTACGCCAAGCCACCTGATGAAAGTTCCACACGGCGGTCGACTGGTGATTATACCAGCCGTTACCCAGCAAAACGCCAACTGCATTTTGGCCTTGCTGCAGTTGAGAAGTAACATCATAGGTAACGTACAGGTTACGCCTGTCGAACCGGGTGTAAATTGGATCGAGCCGGTGGTTGCCGACTTTTTTTCCGTTGAGGTATAACTCGTATAAACCGGCGGCGGCAATGTAAGCCCTTGCCGATTTTATTTTTTTCCCGGCACTGAAAATTTGCCTGAAGTAGGGTGCTTCTTTGAGTTCTTTGCCTTTGCTGTCGCTTATCCAATCGCCTTTCCAATTGCCGGTTTGCATCATGCCCATCTCGAAACGGGCGATAGCAGAAACCGACTTGATTCCGTCCTTATCCCATACAGAAACACGCCAATAATAGCATTTAAAGGCTTGTAAATTATTACTTAAATAAGTAATAAGATTTGCCGAAGAATTCACCTTTCCACTATTCCAAAACAGGGCTTTATCCTGGCTTAATGCGACAGAATCTGTACCGATTTCAATTTGATAAGCTGTTTGTTTTGCACCTGTTCTGGCATCCTGCAAGTACCAGGTAAGGCGCGGGTGCGGTGCATCTAAACCGATGGGGTTAACCAGGTATTCGCACTTAAGGCTGATGGGTTGGCATAAAGTTTCGGCATGGGCGATGGTTGTAAATGTAGTGATCGAAATGATAATAGTGTAAAGAAAACGAGATAGGCAGATACGCATATTCAATGTTATTTGTACAATTATAAGTAATCAATTGGTTCAATATTAATCCTGTTAAAAATTCTTACCTTTTGCCCCATGAATATAGCCCTCGCTGCCCTGCTGATTATTGTGATCATCTATTTTTTCGCCCGGAAGAAATCTTCGCCTGCTGTTGAAATTGTTGATGAATCACCAGAAACTTACCAGCCTCTGCTACAAGAACATGTAGCCTATTACGCCAAACTTGATGACACCGGTAAAGCTAAATTTGAAAAATTGGTTAACGAGTTTTTAGTTTATGTGCGAATTGAAGGTGTAGGAACCGAAGTTAGTGACCTCGACCGGATCATGATCGCCTCGAGCGCGGTGATCCCGATTTTTGGTTTTAGTGAGGACTGGAAGTACAAGAACCTTACCAACGTAATCCTTTATCCGGATACATTCGATAATGATTTTCAGTTTGAAGGCGGCGAAGACCGCAACATTATGGGTATGGTAGGCTCTGGCTACATGAACGGACAAATGCTGCTTTCACGCGCGGCATTGACTAAAGGATTTTCTACCTCTGCCGGGAAAGAGAACACGGCTATTCATGAATTTGTGCACCTGTTAGATAAATCGGACGGCGCTACAGACGGCGTACCCGAGTTATTGATGCAACACCAATACAGCATCCCCTGGCTGAAGCTAATACACCAGGAAATGCATAAAATTGAATCCGGTAAATCGGATATTAATCCTTATGCCTTAACCAACGAAGCTGAGTTCCTGGCGGTTGTTTCGGAGTACTTTTTCGAAAAGCCTGAGCAGCTTCAGCACAAACACCCTGAGCTTTATGAATTGTTGAGTTTGATCTTTACCCAAGACCCGGCAAAGAATACCTTATAAAAAATAAAGCGGTTTAAAGTATAACCTTAAACCGCTTTAATATAATAAGTATTGTAAACCTCGCTTATTTAGGAAGGTGAGCTTTTAGCATCCAGGCTAATTTTTCGTGTTGTTCCATTAAGCCGGTAATGTAATCGCTGCTGCCGTAATCGCCGTATTTGCTGGCAAATGGCTCGATATTACCTCTTATGAATTCGATGATGCTGAAATGATCTTCCAGTAATTCTTTCAGAAAGGTCAAGCTATCGTTTTTGCTGTCAACCACCTCGGTTAAATGAGTAAGGTTTAAAAAGCTTTTTAAGGTAGCCGGGGCAAAATGGCCGATAGAACGGATACGCTCTGCAACGCCGTCCATAATGTCATCAAGTTGCTCGTATTGTGATTCAAAAAACAAGTGCATAGAGTGGAAGTCCGGGCCTTCAACATTCCAGTGCGCATTGCGTGTTTTGGTGTATAATACATACTCGTCTGCCAATAATTTGGTGAGCTGAACGGCTACTGCCTGACGGTTTTCGTCGCTGATTCCGATATAGTTTTTCATTTTAATTGTGATCTTATAAATGTAGGTTGAAGATACGGCTATTTAAGGTTATTTGCCAATTTACTCCACAAATGGATGGATATTCCCTTGCTATAGTCGCTGTAGGGCGTCATCAGGATACCCCTAATATCTTTATTAATTCCGCTGATGCCATATATCACATAGTTATCGCATGAGCGGCGTTTACCTTCAAAACGGTAGGTTTCCGTTATCTCAAAATCATCGGGTTCAATCAGTTCATTTTGCTGTACATAAAAGAGGTACTCATCTTTCAGGGTAAAATCCTGATCATAGCCGCGTTCCTGCAAATCAATTATAGCCTCAGCTTTAGTAGTATAATTCCCCATAAAATTGTTTTAATAGTCCATTAATAATATGATCTTATGGTATACACAATTCAAAGCTTGTGCCACGCAAGCAAAAATCTGACTAACAGACAATTACAAAAAATAACATTTAATTAACTAACGATATATCGTTAGTTCACTAATCAATTAGCGAAACATCGCTACCTAACAAGGTAAAGCATTACAAATCAAAAGATTGTGTTGGTAAGAATAATGAATAAAATGATTGTTGATGAGGTGCGCGGGTGCTACCTCTGGCGCAAAGAGCAGAAGATCTCTCCTATCGCCGAAATGAAAAATTTATAAATATTGCGCGCTTTATATCTCGATTACTTACCCGCCAGCATTTTATAAATAGCTTCCTGCGAACGGATAAATGGTTCCTTTGCCTTAACAGGGATATTATTAAGATTCTGATCGAGCATTACAGCCTGCAAATTATCATTAACCTGTAAGTGGAGGATATTGATCATCGCCTGTTTAATAGCGTCGTCGTAGACAGGAAAACAAACTTCTATGCGGTGGTAAATATTACGGTTCATCCAGTCGGCCGAACCCATAAATACTTCTTTGTTGCCGTTATTATTGAATATGAAGATGCGACCGTGTTCCAGGTAGCGGTCTACAATACGCTTAATGGTGACATTTTCGCTCATGCCCTTAACACCGGGGATTAAACAGCAAATACTACGGATAATCAACGACACCTTCACCCCCGCCTGCGATGCCTCGTAGAGTTTGCTGATGAGCACCTGTTCTTCGAGGTTATTCATTTTCAGCGTAAGCGCTGCAGGTAAACCTTGTTTGGCAAATTCAATTTCGCGGTCAATAAGTTCAATAAATTTGGTTTGCAGGTTAAACTGCGCTACCAGTAAATGCTTAAAACCGATCGGGGTCGATTTGGAAGGTTTTTCGCGTTTAGTCAAAAACATAAATAAAAGTTCAACCTCACTCAATAACTCGTGGTTACTGGTAAACAAAATATGATCGGTATAAAACTTGGCGGTGCTTTCGTTAAAATTGCCGGTGGCCATTAAGCCGGAATAAATCATGCGACCATCCTTTTCCATTTTAACCAGGCCCACTTTAGCGTGCACCTTTAGGGCGGTAACACTGTAAGTGATCTTCACACCCGCATCCTTCATCACCTTGGCCCATTTCAGGTTATTAGCTTCATCGAAACGAGCCTTCAGCTCCACCATTACATGCACCTTTTTGCCATTTTTAGCAGCGCTGATTAAAGCATGCACAATGCGCGAATTACTGGCCACACGGTAAAGGGTAATGTAAATCTCCTTAACATCGGGATTAACAGCCGCCTCATTAAAAAACCGCAGAATGGTATCATAATTTTCGTAGGGCGTATGTACTACAAAATCTCTTCGGGCAATCTGGTCTATTAAAGTTTCATCCGCTTTAATATCATCCAAATTAATAGCAGGCCATGATTCATAAGACATGCCCGGGCCATTAACCTGCAGGGAGAAAAAGTCTTTGAGGTTATGGTAATGCCCGCCTTCTATATTGGTGGCGTTAAGCAAATTAAGCTGCTGCTTTACAAACTGCAGAATACGCAATGGTATACCTCCCTGATGTAAAAATCGGGTTGCCAACCCAAAGTCGCGTTTACTTAATTGCTTTTCGATTTGGTCTGATAAACTACCCGAATAATCATCCGTAAGGTCCAGTTCTGCATCGCGGGTTACTTTAAAAGTGTAGCAGCCTTCAATAGTAGAGTTGGGGAAAACTTTCTCGAGATTATATCTTACAATATCATCCAGAAATGTAATAAACTGCGTGCCATCCGCTTTTATCGAAAGGAAACGAGGCAATTCGTCAGATGGAATATTTAGCAATACAATTTGCTCTGCCCCATCTTTATTTTTCAGCTGCACTATAAAATACAGCTTATTATTTTCGGGGAAGAAATCGGTTTTATCGTCCAAAAATACCGGCTGTAAAAAGGCCAGCACTTCGGCCAAAAAGTATTCGGTTGTTTTATGTTTGATTGAATCCGGGTACGGCTCGTTATAAATTAAATGGATGTTCTGCGCTTTAAGTGCAGGTAGCAATTGCCGGGTTAATATTTCGCCAAAGCGACTTTGTTGGGTATTAATTGCATGGATAGCTTGGTGTAAAATATCGGCTTGTATATCACCATCAATATCTGTATCATCTTTTTCGCCAATCTTTTTTAAGGCTCTTAACACCGGCATGCGCACCCGGTAAAACTCATCGAGGTTAGATGAGAAAATGCTTAGAAATTTAATCCGTTCCAACAAAGGCACCTGCTCGTTGGCTGCCTCTTCCATAACACGTTGGTTAAAGCCCAGCCAGCTCAGGTCGCGGTTAAAATAACGATGTGGTTCCATGTAATTATGCTGCTTTGTTACCGTAAAATGCAGAAGCTATGACAAAAGCAAAAACAGCAATAATCAATCCGAACATAAAGATGTTGTAGGCTATTCGCAGCAGCCGGTATTTTTTACCAAGCACAACACCCTGGGTATAAACGTCTTTAATTAAACTGCCGTACAGAAAATCTTTATCCTGCATTATCTTCTCCATGCCATACTTGTAGTCTTCCAAGGGCATTTTATAAAAGTTACCGAAGAAGAGCAGGTTCACCGTTTTATCATCAACATCAGCCTTGGTAAATGTACCCGGCGGGATGGATGGGCGGGTCGACAGAATTGAGAATGTCATGGCCAGCAAGCTCACTGTAAGCAAAATAATGGTTGGCACAATGAGGTAACCATACTCGCTTAGGCGGCGAAGCAGTAAACTGATAATGGCTGATAAAATAATAGAGTTAACCGTGATCATAATGTGCGCCTTATTATCGGCCATATCGCTCAAACGCTGGTGGTTGCTCGAGCTGATCCTGAACATGGTTTCAATCCCTTTCTCAGGCTTCTCTTTTTTATCCTTCTTTTTGATGGATGTAATTTCCGGCACCGGGAATGATGCATCTACATCTTGAGCCACTTTCTCTTCTTTCTTTTTTTCGGGTTTGTCTTCTAACTTAACCACGGCGTTAGCTACTTTTTCTTTTAACTCGTCCAAATTCTTTTGCTGCTGCGAATTAAGCAATAATCTGCAATAATCTGTATGGTATTGATGCGCTTCTAAAAACTTCACGCTTTTTTGTCGCCATACCAGCTTACTCAAATCGGCATGGTTTAATATATTATATTCTTCCAGCAATTGCTGGTCTTTTTTGGTAAAATCATCCGTACCGAGGTGGAACAGATCGGCATCGCAAATAATTTTATCTAATAAACTTACCGGGGCCTGCGGCATTTTGGTAGCCTGTATGCAAGCCTCAATGGTTTTAATATCTTCGGCATTTGCTGCATGTTCTATTAAAAAAGCGCGGGCTATGGCTATGCTGTGCTCTTCGTGATTAAGGATACTCACCATATAACCCAGATCATGAAACCAGGCGGCAGCCGAAACGCAGAAAAAATCGCGGTCGTTTAATTGATAGTGGTTAGCTATCTGGGTAACGGCGCGTGCAACATCTTCTGTATGCTTTTTGTTATGGTATATAAATTTGTCAGTATCATGCGTTTTAAAATAGTTTAACACATAATCGCAAACCTGATCTAATAGCTGCTGATAATTCATAGTTTATGTTTTGGGTTGCTGACCGTTGTTTAATAACTTAGCGCAGGCCCTTTATAATAACAATTTTGGATTAACCCGGCCCGCAATTTACCCGGACTGGTATAAATATAATATTAAATCTCTTAGCCGACACCGATGAGCATATCACCGAGAAGCGTTTTAATCAATTTATTCTTCATAACCAATATTCTGTTACTTTGTTGTACTAAAGTATCGGCCCAATCAGGCATCCAGCAGTTCGACAATCGCATTATGCTCGATCTGGAAAAAAGCCGCAGCCCGCAACAAACCGAGGCCATGCTCTTTTTAACCCATACCATCCATTATGTTGATGTGGGCGTACCTGCCGGTTTATTGGTGGGCGGCATCATTAGCAATAATAAAGAGATGCGCCAAAACTCATTTTATGTAGCCAGCAGTACGGCGGTAAGTTATGGCATCACCTTAATTATTAAACACTTTGTTAAACGCCCGCGCCCATTTATTAAAAACATCACGTTTAACCCTATTTATCGCGCGGGCAGTACATCTTTCCCATCCGGGCATACATCAACTGCTTTTTCTACCGCTACTGCCTTATCAATCGCTTACCCAAAATGGTATGTAATTGCACCTTCGTTTTTATGGGCGGGCGGTATAAGTTACTCGCGAATGTACCTGGGCGAGCACTACCCTACTGATGTAGCAACGGGTGCAGTAATAGGCGCAGGTACCGCAGCCGCGCTTTCGTTTATGAAAAGATAGGCAAAGTTAGTGAGCGGACTTTTTAGTTTTAAAATGGCGTACACGTCACATAAGTGGCATAAAAACTTTAACCTGTTGTAAAAACGGCAACATTGGCGGCGCAAGCATATTATTTTAATAAATTTGCTTTTTGATTTAATCGACAGCGCATTATGATACTTCCGCAGTTTCAGGATAACCCGTTCCAGATTAAGCTTTCATTTCACAAAATAATTGAAAGGCTGGAAGATATTGCGGCAAGCGACGGCAGTTTCCATGCCCGCAAGGCAGATATGCTGTTAAAGAAAGTAGCCCCTCATCCCGAACTGAGAGACGGCATTACAGATTCGTCACAAATTGAGGCGAATAAGGATCTGATCCGTCATTTACTGGATGAATTATTTCCGCCGATGTTGTCGCTTAATGAGATCAAGGCGGTAAGCATCCCATTTTCGGGCATGTTGTTTAATTATACCCAACGTTTTCAAAACATACTCAAAGCAGCCGGGCCGGATTTCGAGATCAATATCCGCGATTTTGATTATCACCAGTTTTACGTAATGAGCTGCTGTATTATTTTAAATGAGCATTACGGCACTAAGCTTGATTTCAGCAAACCCCTTTTTTACGATATACCTACGGCAGATGGCATTTTAAGGCATTACCGTATTTTATACAATGCCGATTTTCTGGAGATTACGCCGACAGAAAAATCTGTTAAATTAACAGATGAGGACATAACCCGGCTCATGGATAACTATGATGACCTGGAACTATGGAAAGAAAAATTCCCACCCTTTAGCTGGGACCTGAAGGGTTTTGCCATCATGACCTTGTATGATGCCACTACAGAAAATGCGCTTTCTATTTTAAAAGGCACGTTACTGGGCACTGTAACCGAGCCCGATCTGCATAGAAACCTGCAATCTATCTTCCGCTCTATTTTTAATATTCCTGATATGCGGATTGGCTTTACTGCCTATGAGCGCGAAGAAGCTAAATTCACTCATACCGGTTTAATTAACAAGCTGCCAAGCTACATTTTGCCTGATGAGTTTGAGCGGGATTGCCGGGAGATTTTGCGTAATTCTTCATACGAAATACTCATCGATGAGCATAAATACCTCGTTGTATCTGATGTTTGTAAATTACTGAAGGAGGTGCCCGAAAGTAATTTATTAAAGCACTTTCAGGATCAGGAGATTAAAAGCTTTATCCTGGCACCCGTTGTTAAAAATGGAAATTTACTGGGCTTAATGGAGATAGTATCCTGCCGGGTAAATGATTTTAACAGCGTGCGCGCTAAGAAGCTGGACATTGTGATGCCTTTTATTGTAGATACGATAGACCGTAAGATCAATGAGCTGCAAAACGAGATCCAGGCGGTTATCCAAAATAATTACACCACCCTGCACCCCAGCGTAAACTGGAAATTTAAGCGGGAAGCCAAAAACTATATCCTCAGTAAAAATTCGGGAGTTGATTATACGCTTAAGGAGATCAGGTTTAAAGAGGTGTACCCTTTGTATGGGCAGATCGATATTAAAGATTCGTCAATCACCCGCAACATCAGCGTTAAAAACGACCTGACTACTCAATTAAAAGACATATTGGCTGTACTGGAAGATTTGAATCGTGAGAATTTAGTAAGTATCGACGGTCAATTGCTCTTAGATCTGAAAGATTTTATTGAGGATGTTAACATTAGCATTAAAGCAGATACAGAACAGCAGGTACAGAACTATTTACAAACAAACGTTTATCCGGTATTTGAGCAGGCTGCTCAATTTAGCCCTGCTATTAAAGCTGCTATTGATAGTTGCCATACGGATATTGATCCCCTTAATGGCAAATTTCACAGCAGCCGCCGCGATTATGACAACACACTTTCGTTAATTAATGAGAAGCTGGCTACCATACTGGATAAACGGCAAATTGAAATTCAGCATTACTTTCCGCATTATTTCGAACGTTTTAAAACGGATGGTGTAGAGCATAACTTGTACATCGGCAACTCTATAAACCCAGGCAAAGGCTTCGATGAAGTGCATTTACAGCACCTGCGTTTATGGCAATTGCAGGTACTTTGCGAAATGGCGATTGAAGAATATTACCTTAAAGATAAACTGCCTTATCCGCTGGGCGTAACCGGCTTGTTGTTGGTATTCAGTACGCCTATTGCTATCAGGTTTAGGATGGATGAAAAACACTTTGATGTAGATGGCACCTATAATGCCCGGTACGAAGTAATTAAAAAGCGGATAGATAAAGCGCACGTAAAAGACTCGATAGAACGCATTACCCAGCAAGGCAAAATAGTAATTGTATATTCTAAGCACGAGGAGGCCGAGGAATACAAAAAGTACATAGCCATGCTGCAAGCCAAACGTATACTGGCCGAAACCATTGAAGAGTTTGAGATCGAAGACCTGCAGGCTATATCCGGCTTAAAAGCATTAAGAGTTACCGTACTGTATGAGCATGCTCCCTGTGCCGACAATGCCTATTGCTACGATGACCTGTACGAACTGCTGAACGAGGTAAAAGCTTAAAACCTGAACCCTGCTGAAATGTAAGGATAAGTACCTTCTTTCGAAGCCCCTACAACCGCCTGGATCATCACCAGCCTTGCGGGGCTAAACCAGATACCACCGCCATAACCATCGTGCCATACATCCGACGATTCGCCCGGCGACCATACCCGGCCCACATCATTAAAGCCAACAATGCCAATAGTGCCCGGCAATACATAAGATTTGATGTAGAATAATTTTAACCGCAGTTCGAAATTATCAAACGCCATACTTTTACCGGTAAAACGCCACAGGTAAAAGCCCCGAAGATTGGAGCTACCACCTAATTTTAATTGTTGAAAATACTCGGCATTGCCAAAAGTGGTACCACCACCTATACGGTTGGCTATCACAAAGGTCGAATCTTTATCAGGGTTTATATAAAAACTAAACTCGGTCTGAACCTGGCTGTAGTTATGCTCGCCATTGTTTACGCCTTGCATATCCTGCAGGGTTGTGAGCCAGTAAACCCCTTTGTGCGGGTCTGATGCTTTATCGCGGGTATCGACAGCAACAGTAGCTACCAAACCGGCATAAGCATGCGAGCCGAACACCTGTTCGTCAGGATGCTCCTGATTATAGGTGCCCAAAAACCTGTCGTTGTTTTTATCTTCCGATCCATTATACAACATTCCGAGAACGCCTCCGCTTACAGTCCATTTACCATAGGTATGCCTTAGCCTTACATCGGCTGCCAAATAATCGTAAACGCCACGGTAATAGTGGATCTTCTTATCGCCCTCATCTATAAACTGGCTATTATTTCCTACGCCAAAAAAGTTACTGGTATAATTTGGGCCTTTAGAAAGCACGTTAACCACCAGATCAGATTTACCGGTTACTTGCTTAAATTCGCCGTTATAATTCAGCATCAGCGAGCTGGTAGCAAAACCATAATTAACAATCAAGCTTTGTTTAAACGCGTAGGGATCTTTCCGGAATCCTTGTTTCTCGTAAATGAAATCGCCGATAAACTGCACGCCATAATCTTTATTATAGCTGCCCAGTATCAGCGGCTGCAGGAAATTATACTTAAAGCTTTTAGGATTGTACTGGTTTACTGATGTATCTTTAGAGGTTCGAATGTGCGCTTGAGATGATTTAGGCAGGTTATTCTTTTCATCGGATCGATCGTAAACAAACAGGTTTCCCTTATCATGCACATTACTATCAACTGTAAAAGTATCTTCATCATCACCGCCTATCATCCGCACTTTTATGGAGGATGAATGATCGCCATGAACAGCAAACAGATCCTTCCCATCAAAACCATACAACCTGATCTCCTCCGTAACTTTTGGATCAAAGGTACGCTGGTAGGTCACCTTACCCTCTTTCTCATCCTTATACTTATGGATAGTTACATTCAACTGCCCATCAGGTTGGTTGGTGATCTCAAACTTTTCGCGTTTATCCGAAGCCGGGATTTCAACCACTGTCGAGATAAACTTATAATATTTAATAGCTTGTTTATCCAATATATTCCGGCGTGCAATCAGGTTATGGATCAGCTTTGCACCACTTAGTTTATAAATGGGTTCCGGCATTTGCTTAATAGCTTTAGTAATTACCTCATCAGTAAGTTTGCTTTGTACATAAGCAATTTGCTCGCGCCAGTCCTTCTCATCCAATCCATTTAAAAAGTACCGGTCGAAATAACGGGCATTCAAATTCCAACGATTGATAGAGCGGATATGATCGCCGTAAGTTTGCAATTTAGCCAGGAACAAATGCCGCGAAACAAACCACGGCAATAATCCTTCCGAACTATTATACACCTGGTCCCTGTCTCTTGGCACCGGTTTATAATCAATGTTACCCTTATCATCCTTATCGCGGTCAAAACGCCATTGATCTTCATGGCGGTCCCAATCACCCAATAAAAAATCGAGTAAACGTGCCCGTAACACAAGCTTTTGGTCTACCCGGTTATCATTATCATCTTTTAATTTCTTTTGGGTTTTAGGTGTGTTATCACTTTTCTCGTCGCCCGGCTCTCGCTCTTCAAACAAGAAAACCTGGTTAGCAAAATCTTTTCTAAACTCACCCAGCGCAGGATCGTCGGGCACATAAACTACCCGCGGATTAGCATGCGGAATATCCAGCGCTTTAGCCATAGTTGGCACCGTTAAAGCTGCAAAAGGATGCTCGGCCGAGATTTGATCCTGCACAATAGAAGCTGCAATAGTTGGCCTTAAAGTTGGTGGCAATACGGCTTCAGGATATTTTTGTATGGTACGCAAAACCCACTCCTGCCCGCTCGAATCCTGCAAACGAAGCGACTTGGTTTGCATACCGCCGCCCTTTTGCAGAATTTTTAATCCCCCTTTTTCATTCTCCAAGCGGAAAACTTTCATTTTAACAGGCGTAGCCCATAACAGGCGATAGTTTTCGCCGAAGAAGAAACGATGAGAATCCCCCACACTATCATAACCAGGCTCAATAGCAATTGTAATGCTGTCGCCTACTATGTGCGCCTGCCCAAAAACCGAGCAAAATGCCCCGGTTAAAATTATGGATATATAGAGTTTACGTATATGTAACCGTGTTTTATTTAAAAGCATAAATGTTGACGATAAAAGACTGCACAGCCCCATTTTGTTTTTCTATCGCTTAAATTTTAATTACAAGTTAGTTAGTAATCTCTTATATCTCATTTAAAATCCTAATTGAACCTCAGATTTCCACCAGTCTTGGTACCTGATTCCCGATTCTTGACTTTCATCGTTTTCCTCGCTTGATCCTTGACTCTCGATTCTTGATTCTCTTACAATGTCATTTCACTGTTAAAAACAATTAAAATCGTAAACTAAGTTGACTAATATAGTCAACTTAGTTTACCTTTGTATCATCAATCAGCAGGATCATGAAAACACTCGACTTACACCACAATGCACTACACGACTTCCCGGCCAAAGTTCAGGCATTACGCCATAAACTTGCGGAGAAAGCGTCGGTACAATTGCATTTGCCTAAAGTGAATTTTCAGTTCAATGCAAAATCAACCCAACAGATTAAAACTTACCTGATGGATGCCATTAAAGAAGGCCTTAAACAAAACCTGTTAGGTGCCGAGATTGATATGGAGTTTGTGGTGCTTTCTATCCGCACTTACGGTAGTTTGTTGCTAAATATGGCCAATCAGCCTAACCCTGTTAAACAATTGCCTGCGCATACAGAAAGCAACGCATCCTATTCTAACAATACCCCTCTTTTTAATTAAACACGTTTCTCCCCCAATAATGAGTTCTATTTTTACTAAAAATTTCTATCGCGGCACTTTAACAGTGCTTTTATTTTTGTGTACAACAATTCTGTCTCTTGCCCAAAATACGGTGGTGAAGGGTACAGTAACCGATGCTAAAACCAAAGAAACCTTACCTTATGTAACTGTAGTATTTGCAGGCAGCACGCAAGGTATCAGTACAGATAATAACGGCAAGTTCAGCATAGTTACTTCTAACGCCACTTATACACAAGTTAAAATTTCATTTGTTGGTTACAAAACTGTCATCAGAACTATTGAACCCGGTAAAGAGCAAACCATTAACGTAGCTTTAGGTGTGGACCAACGCCTGCTGAACGAGGTTGTGGTAAAAGGCGGTAAGAAAGCTAAATACCGCAACAAGGATAACCCGGCGGTTGAACTGATCCGCAAGGTTATTGCCCATAAAAATCAGAACCGTTTCGAGAGCTACGATTACACCGAGTATCAGCAGTACGAACGGATGAACTTTTACCTGAGCAACCTTTCGGATAAATTCAGGAACAAGCGTTTATTCAAAAATTACCAGTTTTTATTCCAGGAGCAAGATTCAACTGCCATCGGTGGTAAAACCCTGCTGCCTATTTATATGGAAGAAAAGCTTTCGCAAAACTATTACCGCAAAGCCCCTTTCACCAAAAAGCAAATTGTTGAGGCTACCAAACAGGTTAAATATGATGAGAACTTTATCGATAACCAGGGCTTATCATCATACTTTAACCGTATTTACCAAGATATTAATATTTACGATAACAACGTATCGCTGTTAACCAACCAGATCCTGAGCCCGATTGCGGATCACTCTCCCGATTTTTATAAGTTCTTTATTACCGATACGCTGAAAGATCAATCGCCTAACTTAATCGAACTGAGCTTTACTCCGCGTAACACCAACGATTTATTGTTTGAAGGTAAGCTGTATGTAACCATGGACGGCAACTACGCGGTAGAAAACGCCGTGCTAACCGTCAATAAAAACATCAACTTAAACTTTGTGCGCCAGATGCAGGCTACCCTGGCATTTGAGAAAAACAGCGACGGCCGTTACCACTTAAGCCAAAGCGACCTGAAAATGGACTTCGGCCTAAGCAAAAACAAAGGCGGCGGTATTTATGGCGAGCGTAAAGTGATCCTGAATAAATTTGCAATTAATACCCCTCGCCCAAAAACAACTTACGATGGCCCGGCGCAGGTTATAGCAACGAACTCTGATCTTAAAGATGATACTTATTGGAAATCCAGCCGCCCGGATACTTTACCTGTAGCACAGGCCAATATTTACAAAAATATAGATAGCCTGCAAACTATCCCGTCGTTTAAACGCACTATGGATCTGGTTACCTTTTTTGTAGCAGGTTATAAAAACTACGGTCCGTTTGAGGTTGGCCCGGTTAATACTTTTTACAGCTTTAACCCTGTCGAAGGTTTCCGTCCGCGTATTGGCGGCCGTACTACGCCTACATTCAGCAAGCGTTATTACTTAGAAACTTATGTGGCTTATGGTACCAAGGACGAAAAGTTTAAATACTTTTTAAGTAGTACTTACTCGCTTAATAACAAATCGATCTACTCTTTCCCTCAGAACTACATTAGGGCAAGTTTTCAGCACGACACCAAAATACCGGGGCAAGAGTTGCAATTTGTGCAGGAGGATAACTTTTTACTATCCTTTAAACGTGGCGATAACGACATGTGGCTGTACAACGATATTTTTCGGTTAGATTATGTACACGAGTTTTTAAACCACTTCTCGTACAAAGTTGGCTTTAAAAAATGGGGACAAACTTCGGCGGGCTCATTGTATTTCTTAAACGGTTACGGCCATGTACCAACCGATGGTACACCTGCAACCAGCGATATTAGTAATGTGGACAGGCTCGCTACAACAGAGCTAAACTTAGAGCTGCGCTATGCACCACACGAACGCTTTTACCAGGGTAAACTGTACCGCATCCCTATTATCGATAAATACCCAATTTTCACACTGCGTTACAACCAGGGCTTTGATGGCTTTTTAGGCGGCCAGTACAAATACTCGAGTTTTACAGGTAACGTTAATAAACGTTTCTATGTATCTCAATTGGGTTATACAGATGTTACTGTAGAGGGCGGTTATATTTTCGGCACCTTGCCTTTCCCATTACTGGATATTCACCATGCCAACCAGAGCTATGCACTACAACTGCAATCATATAACTTAATGAACTTTCTGGAGTTTGTGAGCGATCATTATGCCAGCGTTATTATCGACCATAATTTTAATGGCTTCTTTTTCAACAAAGTACCATTGCTTAAAAAATTGAAGCTGCGCGAAATTGTAGATTTTAAAGCCCTTTGGGGAGGTGTGCGGGCAGAAAACAACCCTGATAATAACCCTGCCCTGTTACAATACCCGGTTAACAGCGAAGGTGTAGCAACAACCCGCGCCCTAAGCAACGGCCCTTATATAGAAGGCAGTGTGGGTGTAGGTAATATATTTAAGGTGTTAAGATTAGATATGGTTAGGCGTTTTACCTACCTGGATGACCCTGAGGCACCAAAATGGGGATTAAGAGCATTAGTAAAATTCGATTTTTAATTCTTAACTTGGTAAACTAAGTTGACTAATGACCGTATAACAGGCCTCAGCCAAAACAACATCAATGTTTTGTTGTAAAAGCTTATAGCCTCAATAACATCAAGTATGGAAACTAAAAGCACAGACAGAATTGCTGCAAAGCTTGTATATATATTAAAGCGCCTTACCGACGAGTGGATCAATAAACAGCTCTGCTGCGGCGATCAGCCTTGCTTTAACTATTCGCACCTGCCGCTGTTTATGAGCGTAGGTACTGATGGTATATCTAATAGTGCCCTTGCCGAGCGCTTAAACGTGACCAAACAGGCTACCAGTAAAATAATTAAAGAGCTGGAAGCCATCAACATGGTTAAAAGCGATAAAAGCGAAACTGATGCCCGCTCGATGATCATCCGCTTAACGCCCGAAGGTGAAGGTTTTTATAACCACATTAAATCGCAGATATTAACGCTTGAGGAACAATACAAAAAATTAGTAGGTGCCAAAAACTACGAAATTGCCATTGATGTTATGCTGAAACTTATTAGCTTCCACGAAACACAAAATTTTAGCTGCGGATAGGCTTTGTTTTTAGGCATAAAGCTGTATTGCTAGTTTGACCTGCTTAAAATATACCCCTTATGAGCGCTTTGCATTTGCACCAGCAGTAGTTTCCCCTTAAAAGGGGAATGCAGCGACACTGCTAATACCACCTACGTTAATAAGGGGTAGAATCTGAAGTAATTTATGAGATGCAGGTGTGGTAGCTTTTAAAGGGGGAATGCAAAGGCATTGCTAAACCACCAACTTTAATTTTAACAAGGGTAGAATTTATGGTGAATATTTTTTTCAATATTTCTTTTTTATAATATAATTTATACATTTGCCGCGTGCACAACCTCATTGTGCCGGCATTTTTATATCATATAGTACCAAACGTATTCTTCACCCGGTATTATATTTTAATATTTCGCCAGCCCTGGCTAACAATATAAATTAACTGACATTTAATATAGCCAGATGTAACAATGCAGTAAACTTGTGTGGCTATAAAACTATTGAATTTTATTATTAAATTATTTTTCTAATACTCTGCTTATCTTGCAGTATCTACTATAATTAATCTACCACAATGCCCGCTTCGGCATTTAACATAAAAATATTCTGTTATGCAGCCATGTACTGTTGAACTATTAAAAAGCTTTGAACCCCTTGCTGGTGTACCCGATGATCAATTGCAATGGCTATTGGATGTTGGCGAATGTAATGAATTCAGCGTAGGCGAAAATATTTATGAAATTGGGGATACCTTCCCTGCTACCAATTTTCTGTTGTACGGCAAATTTAATGTGTACATACAACAAGGCAAGCAAATCAACGAAATCGGCATTTCCGAACCGGGTACCATCAGCGGTTACCTGCCCTACTCGCGCGGCACAACATCAATAGTGCGCGTTACCTGCGTGCAGGATGCCATTGTACTGTCGGTACCTATTGAGGATATAAAAAAGGCTACCCACTTATATTTTGAGCTAACAGAGGCTTTGGTGCATACCATGATAACCCGTGTAAGGTATGCCACAACCCGCCAGCAGCAGTACGAAAAAATGTTTGCCCTGGGTAAATTATCGGCCGGTTTAGCACACGAGTTGAATAACCCGGCTGCAGCCATTGGCCGTAATGCATCATCACTTACCGAATTATTGAAAAATATCCCAAAGATATTCAAGCAAACAGCAGGACTAAAACTCGATAATGCCCAAATGGAGATTTTCCAGGAAAGGCTGCATGAGATCATCGACCGTGAGCAGGGAGAAGAATTAGGCATGCTTGCAAAATCATCGATGGAAGACGAATTGACCGACTGGCTAATGGACCACCAGATTGACGATTATACGTTTGCGGAGATACTTGTAGACTACGGCTTTACCGTTGCCGATTTGGATTATCTCGCCGAGATTCCACCAGATTACGCCTTGATACCAGTGTTTAAATGGCTGAGTTATCACCTCACCACCAGTAAAATTGTGAAAGAAATTGCAGAGGCCTCGAGCCGTATTTCAGAACTGGTTGGTGCAGTTAAAAACTTCAGCCACATGGACCGTGGAGGCGATAAGCAATACATCAACATCCATACTGGTTTAGAGAGCACGCTAACCATGCTAAACTATAAGCTTAAAAAAGCCAGCATTGAAGTAGTACGCGATTTTGCCCCCGACCTGCCATTAGCCAAAGCCCTGGCAGGCGAGTTAAACCAGGTTTGGACAAATATTATAGATAACGCCATTGATGCCATGGCTACAAATGGCAAAGGCACATTAACCATTAACACCAAAAAAGAACGCAATAGTGTAGTAGTAACCATTACAGACAATGGCCCGGGTATCCCTGAGGAAATCAACTCGATGATATTCGACCCGTTTTTTACAACCAAAGAAATAGGCAAAGGCACCGGCCTTGGGCTCGATGTAGTAATGCGCATCATCGATCAGCACCATGGTTCGGTTAAATTAAAATCTGAGCCGGGCCATACATCCTTTATAGTATGTATCCCAATTAACGAAAAGTAGTACCTATCTAAAACAATCCCTTACCATGAAACAACCCATTATATTTTCTATAGATGACGATAACAGCGTATTAAGGGCAATAAGTCGCGATTTAAGAGTTCAATACCATAACGAATACCGCATACTTAGCACCACATCAGCCAACGAAGCTTTAGCCAGCTTGGTTGAATTGAAAAACAAAGGCGAAGTGGTGGCCATGTTTATATCAGACCAACGCATGCCGGAGATGGAAGGCGTAGACTTCCTGACCAAAACCATTGAGTTTTACCCGGATGCCAAACGCATACTATTAACGGCGTATTCTGATACCGATGCCGCCATTAAAGCCATCAACGAGGTTAAGCTCGATTACTATCTGAGCAAACCATGGGACCCGCCACAGGAAAAACTATACCCCGTGGTTGATGATCTGCTTGACGATTGGCAAAGCCACTACCAACCCGACTTTACCGGTATTAAAGTGGTAGGTTATAACTTCTCGCCCAAAACACATGATGTTAAGGCTTTTTTAACGGGCTACCTGGTGCCCTATTTATGGATTGATGTTGATAGTGATGAAGGCAAACGCCTGTTATCGATCAATAGCATTGATCTGAAAGACCTGCCAGCCATTATTTATACCGATGGCTCGGTAAGCACCTGCCCTACCATAAACAACATTGCCGAAAAAATAGGCTTAACCTCTAAAGCCAAAAGCGAGGTTTACGATGTAGCCATTATTGGCGCAGGCCCTGCAGGCTTGGCAGCTTCTGTTTACGGTGCATCAGAAGGGTTGAAGACTTTACTGATAGAGCGTAAATCACCAGGCGGACAAGCTGGCACCAGTTCGAGAATTGAGAACTATTTAGGTTTCCCTACAGGGTTAAGCGGATCTGATTTAACCCGCCGTGCATTAACACAGGCATCGAGGTTCGGCACCGAATTTTTAACGCCGCAATCTGTTAAAGAGATCAACTTTAAAGATGGCTACAAGATGATCACGATGGATGACGACTCTACCATTACCACCCGTGCCATTGTAATAACCACCGGGGTTGATTACCGTAAACTGGACACGCCCGGCATCTCTAACTTTACAGGTGCAGGTGTGTACTATGGCGCTGCAACTACAGAGGCATCGGCTTGTTGCGATAAAATGGTTTACGTGGTAGGTGGTGGTAACTCTGCCGGTCAGGGTGCAATGTACCTGTCTAAGTTTGCCAAGCACGTTTATATTATCATTAGGAAGCCTGATCTGTCATCAACCATGTCATCTTACTTAATCGATCAGATTAAACAGGTGGATAACATTTCCATCCGTGGCTGTTCTGAAATTAAAGAAGCCAAAGGTTCGGCAGACAGGCTGGAACAATTGGTTATTGAAGACCTTAAAGACGGCTCAACTACAACTGAAGAGGCTGCAGCACTATATATCTTCATCGGTGCCAAGCCTTATACAGAATGGCTTTGCGATGCTATTATTACAGATAACCGTGGCTTTGTTGAAACCGGATCAGAGCTGAAACGCAACGAGAGATTCAGCAAACTATGGAAATCAAAACGCGATCCATATTCACTGGAAACCAGTTGCCCCGGTATTTTCGCCGCAGGCGATGTACGTGCCGGAGCCATGAACCGTGTGGCATCTGCCGTAGGCGAGGGCTCAATGGCTATCAGCTTTGTACATAAATATTTAGCTGAGGTTTAATTGTAAATCTTAAGCACTACCGGCCCCGTTTGTTTGTTAAACAGATGGGGCCGTTTTTTTATCCTTCCAGCACATCACCATTGATCATATTTTGATTCAGGAATTTATCTGTCTGGGTGTACTTGTTCTTCAAAGCCAGGCTTATCTTCTCAACCAGGTCCCGTTCATTAAAAGGTTTTAATACAATGTCATCAATACCTGCTTTGAAGTAAGCATCACGGGCTTCTTTAAGCACGTTAGCGGTAAACGCAATAACCGGTAATTCTGCCTTTAATGAATTAGGCGACTGCCTGATCAACGACAGTAATTCCAACCCACCCATCACGGGCATTTGTATATCCGTTAGCACCAGGTCATAGGTATGTTCTTCAAACAAACTAAAGGCCTCCTGCCCGTTATAGGCAATATCGCAAGTGATTTTCCACTTCTTCAATATCGTTTTGGCCAGTAATACGTTCAGCTCATTATCTTCAACCAATAACACATGTGCGCCGGTAACATGGTTGGCTAATTCTTCTGTGCTGATCTTTTCGGTTTCAATACAATCGGCTTTATCAGCCAATGTAACGGGTAGCTCAAAGCTAAATACCGAACCTTTATTGAGTTCACTGATCACTTTTATACGGCCGCCCTGCAGTTCGATAATCTTTTTACAGATAGCCAGGCCTAATCCAGTTCCCTTATGGCGGGTTACTTTTTGTGCCTCATCCACTTGCGAAAATTCATCGAATATGGTAGGGAGATCCTGCTTTTTGATGCCTATGCCGGTATCCTTTATCCGCACTTTTAATACAGCCTTGTCATTCTTCTTGTGCATTAGTTTAGCCTGCAACAGCACCTCTCCTTTTGGTGTAAACTTTATTGCATTAACCAGCAGGTTCATTACTACTTGTTTCAGCCGTAACATATCACCACTAATGCATAGATCCTGGTCCAGTAAAATGTCCTGCTTTAAGGCCAGTCCTTTTTTGGCAGCTTGGATCTCTACCGCATGAAGAACATCGTTTAACACTGTAGAAAGCATAAATGGCTGCTGCTCGAAAGTCATCTTCCCGGTTTCATATTTAGAGAAATCCAGAATCTCGTTAACCACTTCCAATAGCATTTGCGATGAGCTCCTCACGGCATTAATCTGCAATATTTGATCGGGATTAAGCTTGCTCGAGGCCAGCTGCTCAGAAAAACCAATCACTGAATTAAGCGGCGTGCGGATTTCATGGCTCATACTTGCCATAAACAGGCTTTTATTATTGGCATACTGCTCGGCCTTTTCTGAATGGGCGATGATGGCAACTTCGTTATTAAATATTTTCCAGATGTTGTAAAAAACAGCTATCAGTAATAACACCAGGGCAATGATGGTAAATTTCGAAAGGTAGTTGTACTCTTTAAAAACACTGCTCACCTTATCGGCAAGCTCAACTTTGCTATCTGAGGCATATTTTATTTCCAGCGCCTTATACTTATTCAGCTCAGATACGATATCAATAATCAGGTTATTATTAATCAGTAATATATCGCGCTCATCTTTCCGAAGATTGGTATTGGCAATGTTGAGCTTATGATGGTTCCTATATGTTTTTTTTGCAATCGTATTGTAAGTAGTACCCGATTGCACAATAGTTTTAGTGAGCGTATCCCGCTTTACAACAACAGGTGTATTTGTGGTGGTTACCTTGTCAGCATCTTTATTTTTACCTGAAATTGCTGAGAAGAGCCGACCAAAAAACTTCCTCCTTTTAGGTGTAGTAACTGCTACAACTGCAGGCTTAATGGTATCAATATGTATAATGGTTTTAGTGGTCCTGATTACCGGTGCAGATTGTTTAGCAGGCGTATAGCTCAACATGCTGTCAATCTTCAAGGTCGACTTAATCAAACTGTCGGTCAATAATCTTAGCCTGATGTAGTTACCCGTCTTTTCTTTCTTTTGGTTGATCAGGCCATTCAGCTTATCAACCTTTAAGGCAGCTACTTTATTATCATCAAATTTAATTTCGGCTAATTGGGTACTTAGTTTGCTAAGCTGCGCCGAGAAGAGATTGATGTATTTTTTATCGCCTGTAAGTGCATAAAGGCGGCTGTTATTATCAGCGCTGTAAAGGTTTAGCAGGCAACTGTCAACAATTTCGGAATTGGCCCGTGCGGTAAGTAACCTGCTGATTTTATAACGTAATTGCCTTGCGCTATCGTAACGCATATAAAGGTAAAAAGCCCCCGAAAAAAGAATAGTTACCAGCAATATTATGAGGCCATAACGCAATACAGGTATTTTCTTTGAGTTTTTAATCATCATCATAATGCCTGTTGTAATTAATGGGATCAATGCTCCGCTGAAAAATAAAAACGATTTACAGTGGGGCCATATTTATTATTGAGGCAAACAGAAATGCAACAGGCTTATAAATAATTTAGTTTTTAAAGGCTTATAGCCTTAAGTTGTTAAAGTGATTCATCAACCACAGAAACAATAGGTTAGATAGGGAATAAAAAAAGCGTCCCGGCTCTCAACCCGGGACGCAACAATTATCAATTTAATGATAATCAACTAAAATCCGGACCAATCTCACTCAGTCCTTACTAGAGCGTTTCTCAGGCGCTAAAGATCTTATGTACAATCACTTAGAAGTGATTTAGTTTTATTTTTTTTGTTCATTCATAAAAGCCATTATTTTCTGCGATTCTTCGGGGTAAACAGCAATATGATGTGTGCGTACCATATACGGCACTATCTTTTTACCTCCCGATCCCGCAACAGAAATAAGATCAGATGGCTTTAAGGGCATGTGGCAATCAATACAATTATTTTTAATTACGGCCCCCAGTTTTGGCGCCATGGTGCAGAAATTATGCTTAGCCTCACTATGGCAAGCCATACACCGCTGCGAATAGATGGCCATATTGGCACTTTCATTAACGTGGGTATTGTGGCAATTGCTACAATCCATATTGCTTTTTATAAAGCATTGGCTGGTTGCTAATAAACCATTCTGGTTGCCGTGTACATCCAGCTTGGGCGGGTTAGGGTCTTCTGGCAAAAAGTCCGGTTCTCTAAATTTAGCAAGGGTATCGCCCATCTTAAATTTAAAAGCCGAAGTCTGAAATTGTTCCCTGCTGCTGGAGTGGCACACCCCGCAGGCATCCAGCTTTTGTGCCCGTGTTAATGCCGAAAATTTGGTGATATACTTAGCCACCTTCTCTTCCGGATACTCGGTATGGAAATTAACATGGTTAGCCCCCGGCCCGTGACAACGTTCGCAATCAATACCCATAATGAGTGATGATTTATCGAAAGCTGCTATATGATGAAGGCTTTGTGTTTGCGGCGGCGCATCTTTAATATAAGAACTATGGCACTGGAAACAACGGGATATTATCGGCCTGCTATAATCTGCCTCATTACCATCATAGCCCGGGCTAATAGTCCAGCTGTGCAGGTCTTTGAAATAGGATATAGGAAGTTCGCGAGGCTCGTTGCCTTTCCAATAGATATAAGTTTCTGCCTTTGAGTTACCAAACACAATATCAAATGGTTCGGAGTTAGTTTTCTTGCCCTTTAAGTACGCAGTTTGGTATAAGCCGGGATGAAGCTTTTCCATCACCACTTTCAGGCTGTCGTTATAAACAACGGTGTTTGAATCTTTATTAAAACTACCGTGAATAGCTTTTAATGAAGCCGGCCTCGAACTAAAATAATGCGCAGTGTTTAAAAACGAATGTGAAACATCTTTATGGCATTTTACGCAACTTGCAGACCCGGCATAAAGTTCGCCACGAGGATCGGTAGATTTTTTGTTAGAATTATTAAAGCATTGAGAAAAAACGAGTGTAAGCGGAAGCAGAAATACAGCCGCAATACGTAATACTCTTTTTTTACTCATGGTAGATAAGTGCGAAACGCTAAATTATTGATTTCCTGATTAATGGAGGAAAGGAATTAAAAAATAAAGGACAATGCGTTAGAAAGACACACGCAAATTTAAGAAATAAAAAAACTGCCGGATAAATACCCGGCAGTTTTTTTATTTATCAATTAGTAACTCGGATTTTGTACTAAAACAGTATTGTTAAGCTCGTTAAGCGGGATTGGTAAAATTTCGTTTTTACCAGCTGTAAAGTTTTTAGATTTAAGCACAGTTGGTGCAAGTCCCCATCTCACTAAATCGAAATAACGGTGACCTTCAGTAGCTAATTCCAAACGGCGTTCGTTTTGTACGTTAGCTAAAGTAGCAGGTACAGCAGCTAAACCAACACGTGCACGTACAGCGTTTAATAATGCTGCGGCACGGCCGGCATCGCCGCCACCTTGTAGCAATGCTTCGGCTTCTAACAAATAAGTATCGGCCAAACGGATCTCGATATAATCGTTAGGGAAGTTAAGCTCAGTAGTTCCGGTTGTTGATTTGTATTTCAACAATGGAGCGTACTTTTGGATAAAGTAACCAGAGTTCTGGTAGCTTGCCTGGTAAGTAGAACCACTAGCTTTAGCTAAACTGTCGATATTAACAATGGTATAGCCATAACGAGGGTCGCCTTTCATTGCGGTAGCCAAATCGGTAGTTATCGGGTTAAAGCCCCAACCAGCCCAGTAAATTGGCCCGTTATAATTTCTGGCGCCTACTAACTGAGAATAAACGCTCGATTTAAATTGGTTCCAGTTACCCCAGCTGTAGCTTTGAGTTCCTGTACGCTCAATTTCGAAGATAGACTCGCTGTTAAATTTATGATCAGGGCTAAAAATATCACCATAGTTAGCCATTAAATGGTAACCGTAAGTGCTTGTGCCACCTGGTGTACCGTTAACATCTGCAAATTGAACAGCAGCATCAGTGTATTTCTTTTCATACAACAAAACTTTACCCAGTAATGCTTTTGCAGCACCTTGTGTTACACGGCCATTCTCGGCAGCTGTAACTGTAGCCGGCAAGTTAGGGATAGCTGCTTTAAGATCAGACTCTATCTGTGCATAAACAACTTCACCAGTAACTTGCTTTTGATTGTAAAGTTCTGTATTGTCCAGAACTGTTAAAATTAAAGGTATATTTTTAAACAGACGCTCTAAATCAAAGTAATAGTGAGCACGTAAAAATTTAGCCTCAGCTACATATCTGGCTTGCAAGGCAGTTGTTAAGCCTGTTATAGGCGTAGTACCTTGCAACTTGCTTAAAATTAAGTTGGTACGGTTTACACCTGTATAGTTAATGTTCCAGAATTCGCCTTGTGGGCCAACAGCCGGAGTTAACATGGTCATGTTATTCATTGCTTGCCAAACATTCTGGTCGGTAGAACTACCACCACCGGCAACGCAATCATCAGAACCAGCATTAAGCGCACCAAGGGGATCTGAATAAGTATTATCAGAACCACCTGTTTGGGTGTTCAATGGGTCGTAAGCAGCTACCAAGCCGGCAAAGGCCTGGTCTGCTGTTTGATAGTAATTAGATTCCAGAAACTCGCCCTTAGGGGTTACTTCCAAAAATGATTTTTTGCAAGAAGCTAGGGCACCGATGCCTAAAAATAAAACTGCTCCGTACTTTATATATCTCTTTTTCATGTTGTTACAATTTTTAAATGATTTACAAGGTAATATCAAGGCCCACTAAGAATGAACGGGACTGAGGATAGATACCTCTATCAACACCAAATATGCCATTACCGTTAACGTCACCAACCTCTGGATCAAATCCTTTGTAACCGGTAATTGTAACCAGGTTATTGCTGCTCAGGTATACTCTAACGCGTTTGATATCAGCTTTAGTTAAGAACGCTTTAGGTAGGGTGTAACCAATTTGTGCTGTTTTGATGCGGAAATAAGCACCACTTTGCAGGTAGAAATTTGAAGGGTTTTTCAGGTTTCCGTTAGGATCTGCATCTGTTAAGCGTGGGTAATTGCTGGTAGGATTTGATGGGCTCCATGCGTTTAATGCACCGATCTCATAGTTTGCTGTTGGCAAATCTAAACGACGGTAAGCCTGGAATAATTTGTTACCCCAAACACCTTGACCGAAGATTTTCACATCGAAACCTTTGTAGTCAGCATTTAAGTTTACACCATAGTTCCATGTTGGCAATGCACTACCTAAGTAAGTACGGTCTTTATCATCAATTTTACCATCTCCGTTAATGTCCTGCCATTTGAAATCGCCTGGCTTTGCATTTGGCTGTATCATTGCGCCATTAAGTGTGTAAGCATTAATCTCTGCCTGAGATTTAAATGTACCTAACTCATTAAAACCATAGAAAGAACCAACCGGCTGGCCAACTGCCGTACGTTGCAGCGAGTAAGAAGTACCCTGGAAGCTACCATTGTCTTTATAAGCAATTGTACCCAGGTTGGTTACATTGTTTTTGTTGTAAGAGATGTTACCACCAACGTTATAGTTGAAAGCACCTATGTGGTTTTTGTAAGCCAGCTCTAACTCAACACCTTTGTTTTCTAAATTACCAACATTTGAATAAGGTGAGTTGGTGTAACCTGTATAACCTGGAATTGGCAGCTGCTCTAACATGCCTTTAGTAAGCTTACGATATACATCGAACGTTACGTTAAAGTTTTGTAAGATAACCGCATCAAAACCAATATCGGTTGTATGTACAGACTCCCAATGCAAGTTCGGGTTAGCCGGGTTGCTGGTGCTGTAACCAATAGCTAAGCCGTCTGGTCCGTATACATAATTGTGCCCGCTGTTAACGATAGATGCATATTGGAAAGCTTGCGATAAAGCTTGCTCGTTACCAATTGAACCGTATGAAGCTCTGAATTTCAGGAAGTCAATAAAAGTATTCTTCGGGAAAAAGCTTTCTCTTGTTGCTACCCATCCAACTTCTGCACCAGGGAATGTACCGTATAAGAAGTTGCTACCAAATCTAGATGAACCATCGCGGCGGATGATACCTGTAAATAAGTAACGCTCATCATAATCATACGTAATACGGCCGAAGTAAGAAGAAGTACGGTATGGTTGTGCCTCGCCACCGCCGGCAACTCTGTTTAAAGCAGGCAATGCAAAGTTAAATGATGACTGATCAAATGTACTAACCGGCAGGTTGTTGTAGGTACCATTCAAATCAACTTCGCTTGATGATTGTGCTGTTGTACCGGCTAACACGCTAAAGTTATGTAAACCAATTGTTTTAGTATAGGTAGCAGTGTTATCCCAGTTCCAGGTTAAACCACGGTTGCTTTCTCTGTAAGCAGACTGGTTAGTAATATTACTATTATTAGAGTTTAAATAGTATAACGGAGTGAAAGATTCTTTACCGAAGAAGGCTTGTTTACCGTTAATCTGGGTTTTAATTTTTAAACCTTTAATTGGTTCAATTTCAACAAACGCATTACCCAGCATGTTGTGCGACCAGCCATAGTTACCCTGGATAGTTTGTTGGTAAGCAAGCGGGTTGGTAATTTCGTTACCTACATAAGGTGAAATACCGTAAGGAACACCAGCCGCATTTCTGATTGCGTATTGGTTATAAGTACCTGCAATAGCTGCATTGTTTTGTAAAACCGGGGTAATTGGGTCAAGGTTCAATGATGAACTTAACGGACCGCCAAACTCGCTGTTGGTGTTAAATGAACCCTGGTTATTGATATAAGTATAAGCAAAGTTTTCGCCAACGGTTAACCACGGTTTAATTTTTGAAGTAGTGTTTACCGTAAAGTTGTAACGCTTGTAGTTTGATACGTCTTTTAAAACGATACCATCCTGGTTAAGGTAACCAAAAGATACATAATAAGTTGACTTATCTGAACCACCGGCAATGCTTAAATTATGGCTTTGGATTGGGGCACTGTTGCTGAAAATTTCATCTTGCCAGTTTGTACCTGTACCGTACTGAGACGGGTTAGCAAATGCTGCAGGCTGGCCATCATTAGTTAATGATTGGTTTCTCAGTGTTGCATATTGAGTTGCGTTAGCCAGTTTAACTTTACTAACAGGGCCTTGTACACCACCATAACCGTTATAAGTTATTGTAGGTGCACCAGATTTACCTTTTTTAGTAGTAACCAACACAACGCCCGATGATGCACGCGAACCGTATATTGCAGCAGAAGCATCTTTCAATACCTCGATCGACTCAACATCACTTGGGTTAACGTTATCTAAACCACCGTTCAATACAACAACACCATCAATTACATATAATGGGTTACTGTTATTGATAGACGTAATACCACGGATACGGATTGCAGGCTGTGAACCTGGTGAACCGCTGCTTTGTACAACGTTTACACCAGAAGTACGGCCTTGTAAAGCCTGGTCAACACGGGTTACTTGCTGATCCTGGATATCTTTTGCACCAACGTGGCTAATTGAACCGGTTACAACACTTTTCTTTTGTGTACCGTAACCAATAACAACAACCTCGTTAAGGGCTTTAACATCAGAAGCTAGTACAACATTGATAACGGTTTGTGTACCAACAGTAACTTCTTTAGGCGTATAACCTAAAAATTGTACTACTAATACAGCGTTAGGGCCGCTAA
>CAHJXH010000035.1 GCA_903644075.1 Sphingobacteriaceae bacterium
AGTCTTTTTAATCGTAATACATCTGGGCCTACTTCATAAATATCCCTAACATACTGGTTCCAATAAATTTCGCCCGTAATGAGGTTCCTTTGCCAAATACCAAGCTGCGCCAAAGGGGTTACCCTTTCGTAAAGTTCCAGATTGTTATGCATCGCAATTTTTAAAGTAGCAGCTACTGATATTTAGAACTATTATAGGAATTAAATTAAGTATTACCGTTATAATTACGATTAAAAAGACTTATGCGTAAGTAACAAATACATATACATGTAACGCACTAGCCCCTAAAAGGGTTACCCTGTACAATATTAAAGGTTGTTTTTGTTGAAATTCTGTAGCTATTATTTACCAGCCACCGTTTCCTTAGCAATTGCGAGACCTCTTCCCGATACCAGCAACTCATTGGTAATGGTACGGGTATAGGTTTTAATCTCTTCCTGAAAATCTACGACAGATGCTCCCGAACGGATTTCTTCCAGTCGCTTTTCCCAGGTACCGGTTAATTCGGCCTGAGCTATTTTTTGATCTTTAACTACGGTGTAAACCGCTAAACCCATTTGGGTAGGCAGCAGGTTTTTCTTTTCGCGCAGCACATAATCGCGCTTAATCAGGGTTTCTATGATGGATGCACGGGTGGCGGGCGTACCTAAGCCGCTGTCCTTCATGGCATAGCGCAGTTCTTCGTCGTCTATTTCCTTGCCTGCGGTTTCAAGCGCTTTCAGTAAACTGGCCTCGTTATAAAGCGGCTTGGGTTTGGTTTGCTTTTCGAGGATGGCTTTATTAGGCACCGGCAGATTTTCGCCCTGAACTACTTTGGGCAGCGATGCGTTTTCCTCGTCTTTCTTTTCCTCATCAGGTTCGTTGAAAACAGCACGCCAGCCGGGGATGCCAATTACCGTACCACTGGCCATAAATTTACTGCCCGATTGTACAGTAATTTTGGTGATCTCCTTAATACAATCCTGGTGAAAGGCTTCGAGCATACGGCCAACTACCATATCATAAATAGCCTGCCTATCGTCTGATAGTTGGTAAGGCACCTCGCCCGTAGGCAAAATAGCGTGGTGATCTGTCACCTTTTTGGCGTTAACGCTTCGCTTGCTCAGTTTATTTTCGGCGAGGAAAGTTGCTTGTTTACCAAATTGTGGATGGTCTTTATATTTGTTTATCAGATCGGGCACCGTAGCAAAAACATCATCGCCAATGTAGCGGCTGCCTGTACGCGGATAGGTTACCAGTTTGCTTTCGTATAAGTTTTGAAGTAGAGACAATGTTTGATCAGCCGTAAAGCCTTTACGTTTATTAGCCTCCTGCTGTAAACTGCTCAGATCGTGCAGTAGTGGTGGCGGCTCCTTCCGTGGCTTGGCCTCCACACTGAGGATATGGCCCCCTGCCGGGAAACCGGCAGCAACATCCTGCACCTGGTCCAGTATAACCTGTGCGTCTTCTTTACTTTTATAATTTTCGGGTGCTATCGCACGGAACATTTGCCCGTCTTTATCAACCTGTATGGCTACCTGGTAATAGATCTGCGGAACGAAGTTCTTGTTCTCGAGATATCGGGAGCAGATCATTGCCAGTGTTGGTGTTTGCACCCGGCCTAATGATAGTACTGAACGCGTACCTGCCGAAAGACTTAAAGCTTGCGTTGCATTCATCCCCACCAGCCAGTCTGATTGTGAGCGGCAATGGGCAGAGTTAAATAAAGTATCGTAATCAGTCCCCGGTTTTAAATTGCGGAAACCCTCTTTAATGGCCGCATCGGTTTGGGATGAGATCCAAAGCCGTTTGAAAGGCTTTTTACATTTTAAGTAGTAGTAGATATAGCGAAAGATGAGTTCACCCTCGCGCCCGGCATCCGTTGCCACGATGATCTCGGTGGCTTCATCAAAAAGTTTTTGGATGATGTCGAGCTGCTTGCGGACTGAGGGATCTTCGATCATCCCATCCTTGCTTTTTACCTTGCGGATAGAAAGCTTGAATTTAGCAGGCAGCATGGGCAGATTTTGTACGCTCCAGCCGTAGAAGCCGTACTCTTGCGGTGGTGCCAGTTGCAGCAGGTGGCCAAAGGCCCAGGTAAAGGTATAGCCCTTGCCTTCGATATAGCCTTCGCGTTTTTGGTTAGCGCCAAAAACTTTGGCAATTTCGCGTGCTACCGATGGTTTTTCGGCAATAATTACTTTCATTAATCGCGGTTAGGTGATCAGATACGATAACGTAAACGGATGCTTTTACCAATGGCATCGGCCAAACGGTTAAGGCCTGGGTCTTCGTTTTCTTTAAATTTCCAAACCTTATCATTTAAAACCAAAGTCCTGTTTTCTTCCAAAACTTCAACCTCTAATTCAGTCGCTCCAAGGTCTGGAGGGGTTGGTGATAATAACTTGATTGTGTAATCCTGTTGTTCAAAAGTGATGCGTAGCGCCTGTCCCATAAATCAGGCTGAAATTACGGAAACCCATTGGTATTACAACGCTTGTTGAAAAATCTTTGCCAATACATTTAGATATTTAACTGTTACGCACAAACGCAAACAGCCCGTTCATTTACGAACGGGCTGTTTATGATCTACTTAGTAATTAAGAAAAGCCTTAATCTACCAGTTCGAATTTTATTTTTTGGTTACCTGTCATAATCACAAAATCGCCCGATTCGAGATGTTTCTTACCATCTGCATCCGGGAAACTCAGGTCGCGCATAGGGTCAATCTCAAATTTGTACACATATTTTCCGCCAGCGGCAATCTCTTTCTTCTCAAAATGCTTCAACTCTTTCATCGGTCGGGAGATTGAACTGGCATGCGATGCGATATACCACAATGCAGTTTCTTTACCGCTAACACCACCTGTATTGCTCACCTCTACGCTAGCCACTAATTTTTGATTTTTGTGGATCTGTGTAGCCGATAAACCAATTGGTGCATAAGTAAAATCGGTATAGCTTAACCCGTGACCGAACCAATATAACGGATCAGTCGGGATATCCTGGTACTTGCCAGAGTTAGGGCGTGCGCTTTGGCGCATATCATAATAAGTAGGGATTTGGCCTGTAGTTAAAGGGAATGTAATATCCAATTTACCAGAAGGGTTAACACGGCCCGAAATGATCGAAGCCAATGCCGTACCACCAGCAACACCCGGCTGCCAGATCTCTACAATAGCATCGGCCATTGGCTCTAAACGAACCAGCTCCAGCGGGCGGCCGTTTGCCAATACTAATACAATAGGTTTACCGGTTTTCTTTAACTCGGCAACCAGTTTTTCCTGGATAGCCGGTAAGGAGATATTTGAACGAGAGGTATTCTCGCCGCTCCAGCTTTTCTTTTCGCCTAAGCAAACCACAATAACGTCCGATTTTTGGGCTGCGGCAACGGCTTCTGCAATGCCGCTTTCGTCGGTACCATCAATCTCGGTTCCTTTGGCGTAATTGATCTGTGCTTTTTGGGCGAACTCTTTTGTAAAGCCATCGATAATAGTCTCCGCATCTTTAGGGTCGCCATGTGCAGCCCAATTGCCGATCAAATCTTCCTGATCTTTAGCCAGCGGGCCAACCAATGCAATTGACTTGATGTTTGAACCCAAAGGCAACACTTTAGACTTGTTTTTTAACAACACCATTGATTCTGTAGCCAATTTCGCGGCAACAGCTTTACTCTCCGGTTGCAAATACCGATCAGCAACAATTGATGTATAAGGAGCCTCGAACAAACCTAAACGGAATTTGATGCGTAGAACTCTTCTAACGGCATCATCAATTTTGGTCATTGGTACCTTTTTCTCGTCTATCAGTTGTTTCAGGTTTTGGCCGTAAATATCATCAACCATATCCATTTCAACACCTGCCATAAATGCTTTTAAACCAGCTTCTTTACGGTCTTTGGCCACACCCTGCGCCATGAGTTGCTCTACCGAACCCCAGTCAGACACCACGAAACCATCGTGTTTCCAGCGGCCTTTTAAAACCTCCGTTAAAGTATAAGGATTGGCCGATGCCGGAATGCCGCTGATGTCATTAAAACCGCTCATTAAGGTAGCAGCGCCTGCTTTTACACCGGCTTCGTAAGGCACCATATAGGTTTCCCAAAGTGATTGGGCAGAAATATCGGCATAGTGATAATCGCGGCCACCTTCTGACATGCCGTAACCTATATAATGTTTCAGACAAGCAGCAATTGAGTATTGATCATTCAGTTTTTTACCCTGGTAACCTTTTACCGAAGCCACGCCGAACATAGCATTGGTGTAAGGATCTTCGCCATAACCTTCTGATACACGGCCCCAACGTGGGTCACGGGCTACATCGATCATGGGCGAGAACGTCCAGTCGATACCAGATAGTTTGGTTTCTTTGGCTGCAACAGCGCAGGCCTCTTCCACCAGTTCGGGGTTCCATGAACAGCCTTGTGCCAATGAAATTGGGTATATGGTACGGAAACCGTGAATTACATCATAACCAAACAGAATGGGGATACCCAGGCGGGTTTCTTCCATGGCGCGTTTCTGCACCGTGTTACGAAATGCAGGGTCGGCGCTGAAATAAATTAGTGAACCAATACCAGCCGGGAAGCTCGGTTTTTGATAGCCGTTGTTATTAGGGTTATTGTTATCCCCTACGGTTTGCTGGTTTAACTGCTGGATCTTCTCTTCCAGCGTCATCCGTTTCAGCAAATCTTCTACCCTGCTTTCAACCGGTGCATTTTTATCTTTATAAACAGGCGCCGGCGGCTTAGCTGCAAATACTTGCCCACCAAGCATTAGCATTGTTAGTAAACTAAAATATTTCATGCGCTAAATATAAGCGATGGTGTACTACTTACAATAACCTATTTTAGATTAGAGTATCGCACATTTAATCCGCTGAAATTCTGTAGGATTACAGCCTGCAAAATGCTTAAAGAAACGGCTGAAATGCGAACTGGTATCGAAGTTCAACTTCTCGGCAATCTCTTTTACACTCAATTCTGATGAGCATAGCCAATACTTTGCCTCCTGATAAATGCGATTGTGGATCAATTGCAGCGGAGATGAACCTGTTTCCTGCTTAACAAGCTCGCTCAAATGTTTGGCGGTAACAAATAGCAAATCGGCATATTCCTGCACGGTGCGCAACTGTAAAAAATGCGCTTCAACCAGTTTTTTATAATGATTTACGAGTTGCTGTGTGCGACTTGGGTGTGCAATTTGTATCGGCGGCGTACTCTGCCCAGCTACCCGCCTGTTGGCTTCGAACAATAACTCGAAGAACAATAACCGCAGCATTTGCCTGTGAAAAGGTTGTTGGCTGTGAAACTCCTGATCTAACTTTTGAAACAAAGTGCGGATAGTGTCCGAACTATCTTCGGGTAAAAGGCAAACGGGTGGTTTATCGGGGTTAATATCTAATAGGCTATTGACCACGGCTTCCTGGATCATGCCATCAGCCAGAAATTCTTTTTTAAACAGGATGATATAAAGATCCAGATTTTCTGATGCCTCGTGCCATGCATTTAAAGAATGCGGCGTAGCAATGTGCATGCTATTGGCCGAAACTGCGAACCTAAACTGGTTTATAGTACGTACTGCGCTGCCTGCAAGGCATAATACTAAGGCATAATGGTCGGCTTTAAAAGGGAGCTGCGCTACCATATTACCGGTGTGGCGAATGATGGCGAAGTTTTCTTCGGCCACCAATTCATCCTTTAATTGTGGATAGTTCTGTGGATGTTGATCTGCAGATGTAAAATGACGGATAGTAGTAGAAATGTCGAGTGTTTTTGCAAATTGTTCCATTTTGTAGTTGGGGTTGACTGCTGCAAAAGAAGCGATACTCTCAACAAAAACTGTCATGATAGTGTAGCAGGTACACTTGGCTTATCAGGCGAAAGTCATAACATTAATTTAACATTGAAACTATTACAAATGGTGATAACGGTGGAATATTAAGGAAAAGGTCATGCTGAGGCACTCGAACACCTATGGTGACAACACCAACAACGGCGTAGAGAGAAATTTGGATAAATAAATTGACCCTAAATTCTACCCCTTATTGATGGTAGTGGTGTAGCACTGTCTTTGCTTTCCCCTATTTAGGGGAACACTAACTGACTGTGAAATTTGTAGTATTGTTCATAAGGGGTAGACAATCAAGCCACTCTCAAAACCCTCCACATAACAAAGCGGCCCGCTCCGTTAAGAAGCAGGCCGCTAATCCATCATCACTAAGCATTAAGACGCTTTATATTATAAACCGAATGCGTAAGCAACACGCAGACCGAAGAAGTTATTGTTGTTACCGTTGTCAACAAATTTGGTATTGCTTTCGAAACGTACACCTGCATCAAGGTAGTTTTTACCACCCAATGGGAACTGGTAACCAATTTGCGGAGCATAAACAAACGCGGTTGATTTATCGGCACCTACTTTATCTTTATCAGTTACGAATGAAGCACCTGCTTCACCTTGAATGTAGAAGTTACCTACCGGATAGAATTTTAAACCTGCTTTAACAGGGATTAATTGTAAGTCGCTGCCTTTTAAGCCGGTTAAATCATCTGTTTTAGCAAAGAAGTTATCGAAACCTGCGTTAACGGTTACATATAATTGGTTTTTATAGATCGGGAAATCTGCTTGTAAAGATCCGCCTAAGTTCCAGTTGTAAGCATTATGTAAGCTACCTACAGGTACGCCGCCATCGGGGCCAACACTTAATATAATACCACTACGGGTTGCAGAACTTGCAGGGGCAGTTGTGGTAGTAGTTTGTGCTTGAGTAGATAAAGTAAATATGCTTGATAATGCAAGTGTTAAAACACTTAGTTTAATTGAAGTTTTCATTTTGTTATTATTTATTAGTGTAGAAATGTTTTTCATGAGTTATCTGTAGAGTTGGTAGCATAGTTCATATGCCTGATGATACCATTGCAGCAGCCTGCCTTTTAGTAATGCTTTGTGATGATCTTGTGTCTTCATTGTTTTTGTTTTCATTCGACGGGTCAAAGGTATGGCGGGTATGGAGGCTCATCAATTCCAATACTTCGGGTGATAGAACCAATTTTTCCTTTTTTGTAGAAAAACTGCGTTTATAGAATGTATTTGATGTTTTTATAGAATTGATGGTGCGGGTGATTGTGAGCTTCCCTCCCTCGGGAAGGCCAGGGAGGGGTTTCTGCAAATGCTTAGCACGGGAGTAACCCCTCCCTGCCATTTCACAAGCAGCCGCACCCCTCCCCAAGGAGGGAAGTTTAACCGCACAAAAAGCGGCCCAATAAATTGAGCCGCTTTATATTTAATATTATCGTTTTTAAAATTACACTTTTGCAGTCGCCGCAGCTTTTTTGGTGCATTTAGGACAGGTGCCGTTTGCGTATAATGTGAAGCCTTGGGTTGTAAAACCTTCGGGAAGGGTTACCGGCGGCAGGTGCAAATCATCAAGGCAGTATACATTTTTGCACATGGTGCAGTTAAAATGCAAATGCTCATCATGGTGGTGATGCTCTTCGCAGTTGGATGAGCACATGGCATAATTGGCCGTGCCGTTTAAATCAAATACTTTATGGATGATGCCTTTCTCTTCAAAAGCATTTAAAATGCGGTATAGGGTAACGCGGTCAATATCGTTCATCACACTCTCGAGATCAGGCTGTGAAGTGGCCGTACTCTTAGACGCCATCATAGACAGTACACGTAAACGCGGGCTGGTTTTCTTTAAATGGTGTTTATCTAAAAGATCTTCGAAGTCGAATTTATTCCTGGTTTGTGCCATTAGAATGCTATAACGTATTAAAGTATACAAACTTACAAAGAACGGATGACTTTTAGCAAAAGCCTGCCATAAAATGAAGTTTTGATGAATAAATACATCGACTTTTAACCTATCCGCTTTTTTACAAATTCAATTGCAATATTATTGCATTTAAAATGCATCTTTGTTGCGTTAATTTAATTTTAAGAAATGCGCACAGGTTTACTTTTATTGTTTCTATCTGTTTTTACCACACTAAGCTATGGGCAGCAGCGCACTAAAACTACCGGCTTTATATTAAGCGGAAAGGTAAAAGATGCATCAACTAAAACACTACTTAATGAAGCTACAATCTCTATTATAGGCACATCAACAGGTACACACAGTGATAGTACAGGTGTTTATCAATTAGCCGTTCCGGCAGGTGCGCATAAGTTTAGGTTCGAGTTTGTGGGCTATGTAAGTGTTGATACCTTATTAAACATCAGCAGCAATACCAAACTCAATATCAGCCTGAAACCTTCTGACGATTTTTTGAAAGAAGTAAATATAAATGCAACATTATCACATAAAATTATTGAAACTCAAAGCCTCACTGTATTACAAGGCACCGAACTGGAACGTACCCGCGGACTAAGCCTGGGCGAATCCTTAAAATCTATTACCGGGGTAACTACATTTCAAACCGGGCCATCTATTGCCAAGCCTATTATTCATGGTTTATATAGCAACAGGATACTCATATTAAACAACGGCGTTCGCTTGGAAGCCCAGCAATGGGGATCTGAGCACGCACCGGAAATCGACCCTTTCATCGCCAATAAAATAGAAGTAATTAAAGGCGCGGCGGGCATCCGTTATGGCTCAGACGCTATTGCAGGTGTTATTTTGGCTGAACCTAAAGCTTTACCAACCACTCCCGGCACTTTGAACGGCGAAGTTAACGCTGTGGGGATGACTAACAGTCGCCTCGGTGCATTCTCGGCCATGCTCGAAGGTTCGCTGGGTAAAAAGCTGGAAGGCTTAAGTTACCGCATACAGGGCAGCTATAAACGCGCGGGTAATACCAGCACTCCTAATTACATATTGGGCAATACCGGGTTGAGCGAAAATGATTTCTCTGCCGCATTGCAGTATTACCACAAAAACTACGGTATAGAAACTTACTATAGCGATTTTAATACCAAACTGGGTATTTTATCAGGCACAGAGGTAGGCTCTATTGCCGATCTGCAAGCGCGCATTCAGCAGACTGTACCGATAACTCCATCCGATTTTACCTATACTATCGACAGGCCTTACCAAACCGTAAACCACGCTACTGCCAAAGTACGCGGCTTTTACAATTTTGATAATGGTAGCAAATTACAGGTACAATACGCTTACCAAACCAATAAACGATCTGAGTATGACCTACTTTCGTTTTCGCCAAGCCTGGCCCCTGCTTTGTATCTGAAGATTAATACCTCTACTGCCGATATTAACTTCGACCAAAAACCCATTGGCGGCCTTACCGGTTCAATAGGCATTAGCGGTATGAACCAGGGCAACGTACGCATGTACGAATACCTGATCCCTAACTTTGTTGATTATGATGGCGGCGCTTATATCATTGAGCGTTACCGGTATAAGAAATTGCTCTTTGAAGCCGGGATCCGTTACGATTACCGTTGGTTAAAAGCTTACCGTTTTAATGATACCATCGCCAAGATAGAAGCCACAACTACGCATTACCAAAGCAGTAGCTCTACCCTCGGTGCCACCTATAATATTACTAATGACCTTACATTGAGCGGCAATTTCGGCTCGGCATTCAGGGCACCTACGGTTAACGAGCTTTACTCAAATGGTGTGCATCAAACCTTAATCTCGTACGAAGTTGGCGACCCCAACCTCAAAACCGAGCGGGCCAGTAATTTCAGTTTAAATTTAAACTACCAGTCGCACCGGGTGGCCATTGATTTGCAGGGCTATTATAACAACATCAACAATTTCATTTTCCTGCAGCCTACGGGTCAATACATCAGGGTGCAGAGTGGCTCATTGTTAGAGTTTAACTATACACAGGCCAATGTATTTTTTAGGGGGATTGATTTGGGTGTAATTGTAAAACCAATTGATTCGCTGGAGATCAACTCCAAAACTTCGCTCATCTATGCCTACAATAAAACTATCCACGATTATCTGATCTACACCCCTCCTATGCGCCTGCAAAACGGGCTTACCTATCATTTTGGTAGCTGGGGTGCCTTGAAAAATATTGCTGTAGGTGCCGAGAATGTATTTGTAGCCAAGCAAACCAAAGTGCCGGCCAACCAGGATTATGCACCGCCTCCGGGAGCTTACAGCCTATACAATGCGCACTTCGGTTTCAGATTGATTATCAATCACACGTTTGCCGACATCGATATATCAGGCAATAACCTTACTAATGTGGCTTACAAAGACTACCTGGACCGTTTCCGCTATTTCGCAGATGAGCCTGGCCGCAACATCATTTTCAGATTACGGGTGCCTTTCAGCATCCTGCAAAATAATAAGTAAAATAAATTTTAACAATTAATCAAAAACCCCATGCTAAAACTAAAACACGCAATGTATGCGCTGTTAGCAACAGCCTTATTTTATGCAAGTTGCAGTTCGAAATCAGAACAAGCGGTAGCACCAACCATCGCTAACGAACAGCTAACCTCTGCCTACCTGAAACTAACTAACGAAGCCAATCCATCAGATACAACATCGTGCAGATACCGTTTCCATTTGGATAATAACGGCAACGTTACCTCTACCGATTCGACAGCCCTGCTATTAAAGGCTAACTCTAAATATGATGTAAAAGTAGTGATGCTGGATACCACCCAAAGCCCAACCTTTGTGGTATCAGACGAGATTAAGCAACGCCAAAACTACCACTTGTTCTTTTTGCAGCCAACGCCAATCAGTTCGGCTAATTTGGTTATCAGTACCAATTCGCCTTACATCCCGGGTACGCCAACAAGCGCTTCTGGCCCATATCTTAACTTAGCCGTAGCACGCACAGATCAGGATAGTAATACGCCTCCGCTACAAATAGGCTTAACAGACTTATTTACCACGGGTGCTGCCAGTACAGGCAATTTAAGAGTAGTGCTACGCCACCAGCCTAATGCCAAAAATGGCACTTACGCGCCGGGATCGACAGACTTAGACGTAAACTTTAAAGTAACCATTCAATAAGACCCTACAATTACACCGACATGAAAAAAACTTTAATTATCATATCTACGGCCTTTATCTGCTTAATTTCATTAAGTGCCAGCGCACAGCTTAAAAGCTATTTGGGCGTATTCGGAGGGATATCAACCCCTACCGGGGAATTCAAAAAAGCCGATTACGGCGAAATTTACCACGAGAATAATAAAGCAGGATATGCCAAAAACGGCTTTACCATTGGCGTAGATGGCGCTTACTACTTCTACAAAAACTGGGCAATAGCAGGTACTATCTCTTACCAGGACCAGGGCCAGTTAAAGAGCAGCGATGTACAAAACCTGTCAGCCGGTTATACCGAGGGCTTCGGGGTCGATCAATCTGCTGTTACATCGAGCAAGCGTTACAAAAATCTGAACGTGCTGGTTGGTCCGCAGTATACGTTTGTGTTTAACAAATTATATATTGATCTGCGTGTTAATGCAGGCATTATCAAGAGTTTTTCTACACCAGAAATTGATGTGGTACTTACCGATGATGATAAAGATTATCCTTTTACCCAGCACAGTTCAACTGCTACAGCCTTTGCTTATGGCGGTAGCGCAGGCTTACGTTATAGCTTTAGCAAATGCATAGGTTTGGCATTGAAGGAGATTTATATCAACTCGCCGGGCATTAAAATTGATAACGATAACCGCAACAATTCAGCCGGCCGACTGGTAACCAAGCAACCGATCTCAGAATTTCAGACCACACTCGGTTTAACCTTTACATTATAATTCAACATCAATAAAACCGATATTAAGCCCCTGATATTGGTTAAAGGCAGCTAGCAATAGCTGCCTTTTTTTTTGGTAGATACCCGGGCCCTTCTCCCCAAGTCGGTGTTCGGAAGATGAGCTTTATATCACCGATATTAAAGAGGAGGTCATGCTGAGGCACTCGAAGTAGTGGGCGGGCCTTTTACGCCACGTATGCCGCTAATGTATAGTCGGCGATGCCCAACGCACATGCTTCGAGTACCTCAGCATGACCCCTCTTTTACCCTTTCGAACACTATGGAGTTGCATGCCAACAAAAAAGCGGCTCCCTGTTTCACCAGGGAACCGCACGGATTAAAACTAAACTAAACTTCTATCTCACCAGAAGCATCTTTCACTGAGGCTTAGAAATCGGCCTCAATTAATTCTTTATTGATCATAGCTGCCGAAAACGAGCCTGTAGCCACAGCAGAGGCCACAGATCGCATAACTGTAACGCAATCTCCTGCGGCATACACACCCGGTATTGTTGTGCGGCCAAATTCGTCGACCTTTATTAACCCATTTTCTAAAAGCTGGCAGCCTAATTGCTGCGTAATCTGGCAATGCTGTACTAATGGCAGCCTGGCATATAAAGCATTGATGTACAATTCACTACCGTCAGTAAATAGTATCTTATTTATTTGTCCGTTTTGATGGAGGATCTCTTTTACCTCTGCCTCAACCACATCAATTTGTTTGGCTTTAAGCTTTAATAACTGATCGCCGGTTAAGGTAGCTTTGCCGTTGGTAAACACGGTAAGCTTATCGGTCCAGTTATTAATGAGTTTGGCAAATTCGAACGCAACATCCCCATTGGCCAATATGCCGGTGGGTAGGTTTCTCACCTCGTAGCCATGGCAATAGGGGCAATGTAGGGCCGAAATGCCCCAGCATTGGGCAAAACCAGCAATATCTGGCATTATATCCTTCACACCGGACGCGAAGATCAACTTACGCGCGGTAAATGATTTACCAGACAGTGTCCCGATCTCGAACCCAGCATTATAAGGCATACCATAAGCTGCTTTATCCTGAAAAAAGCTGACTGTTGCGTACTCTTTTAACTGCTCTTTTGCTTTGGCGGCGATAACCGCCGGAGGTTCGCCATCGCGGGTTAAAAAGTTGTGCGAGTGCGGTGTTTGTTTGTTGCAGGGTTCGCCACTATCTATAATCAATACATTCCTTAATGATCGGCCAAGCGTCATGCCTGCTTGCAATCCAGCGTAGCTGCCACCAATAATAATTACATCATAATTAGTCTCCATTTACAATACGGCGTTAAAAGGGTCATCAAATTCAAATTGCTGGTCGTACATTATTTTTTCGATGTCGGTAATGAGGCAGCCTTGCAAATCAGCAACGATTTGGGGCTTATCCAGGTCCTGGCCGATAAATACCAGCTCATTCATCCTGTCGCCATAAGTGGCCGACCATCTGGCCTCTATCTGTTGCTGATTAAAGGCAAAATCGCTATTAACAATACGCTCCTTATAAGGCATGGAAGCCCACCATACACCGGCATAATCAACCTTTAATGAGCCTCCAGCCTGCGAAAAGCTAAGTGCCTCATTACGCCTAGATGCCAGCCAGAAGATGCCTTTGGCACGGATAATATTATTGGGATAATCATCGTTCAGATACGCCCACAAGCGTGCCGGGTGGAATGGCTTTTGCGAACGGAACACAACGGAGCTAATACCATATTCCTCTGTTTCGGGAGAATGATGGCCCTCCAGTTCTTTAATCCAACCTGCTGATTGTGAGGCTTTGTCGAAATCAAATTTACCTGTATTCAGGATGCGTTCAAGCGGTACCTTGCTGAATTCACTTTCTATCAGATCAGCCTCAGGGTTAAGTTTGTGAATGTATTCTTTGAGCAAACCCAGATCGTTAGGTAATATAAGATCTATTTTATTGAGGATGACCACATTAGCAAACTCTATCTGATCCGTCAGCAGGTTAACTATAGCGCGTTGGTCGCGCACATCATCAGTCAGGTTTCTGTCGATTAATTTTTCATTACTTACATAATCCCGGAAGAAGTTAAAGCAATCAACTACAGTAACCATCGTATCCAGCGTACTGAAACGGCTCAGGTCAATCCCCTCATTATCATCGGCATAGGTAAAAGTTTGCGCTACGGGGATGGGTTCAGAAATGCCTGTACTTTCTATCAGCAGGTAATCAAACCGGCTTTCTTTGGCCAGGCGTTCTACTTCAATCATCAGGTCTTCGCGCAGGGTACAGCAGATGCAGCCATTGCTCATCTCCACCAGTTTTTCGTCGGTGCGCGACAGGGTATGTTCATTAGCCACCAGCCGGGCATCAATGTTAACCTCGCTCATATCGTTAACAATTACGGCTACTTTGAGGTCGATTTTATTATGAAGAATATGGTTGAGCAGCGTTGTTTTGCCGCTGCCTAAAAATCCGCTAAGTACGGTCACTGGTAATTTTTTGTCAGCCATGTATCAGTTTTATGGTGACAAAACTAATTATTATAATTTTAATTGCAACTAAGTTGCAATTAAAATTATCTTTGTGACATGTTAAACACAAATAATAACAAACTTGATAAAATAGGGATCTGCGTATCGATACTGTGCGCCATACACTGCGCTTTGCTTCCGCTGGTTATTACATTGCTGCCCTTAATAGGATTTGGCTTCCTGGCAAATAACTATTTTGAGATGGCCATCATAGCAACCTCAATATTTATAGGTTATACATCGTTAAGGGGATCATACCGCAAGCATTATAACAGGGGCCCGCTCATTATTATTACAGAAGGTTTTTTGGTGATTTTTATAGGGAAGATATTGGTAGCACCGCATTACGAGTGGCTTTTTCTGACAGCGGGCGGATTACTCATTGCCACCGCACATTTCTATAATTCGAGATTAAGCATGCACGCACATGAAAACCATTAACAGCGCTAAAAGATGGGTGGCCATTATTGCACTATCCATGCTGAACCCGGCCTGCACACATGAAACCAAAAGCGCGGCCCCGGTAAATCAGCACGCCACCGGGCATAAAAAAAGCCTCCCGGTACACCGGGAGGCTTTTCTATAGAAAAACAAATTCTTACTTCTCTTTATTTTTCAGTTCAGTAACACCTTGACGGATTTCTTGCGCCAGGTTTTTTACTTTTTGGAAACCGGTTCTAACACGAGTACCAGCTGCTTTGTTTCCTTTGCTATAAAAGCTTTCTGCATCTGCTTCTATCGAAGCGATCAGTTCTTTAAGTTCATTAAATTTGTCCATCTATATAAGTGATTTGAGTTTCAAACATAAATAAATTGATAATGTTTGCAGCAAATATTTTATAAATGACCCTATTTACCGTGATTTAACCCTTTTAAACACCCTGCTATTCACTATAAATCAACCCGCTAGCAAATCTGGTGGTTCAAATTTTCACTTTATTTATTGGCTGATAATTGAGCTTATTTCGCCAATATCTGATCGGCCGGGTTAAGCCTCACAGACGATTTCCGCACGATAAGCTCAGGTTCCAGCACAATTTGGTGATGCGTACCGGTTACATTTTCTCCGTTAATACTCTTAAAAAGGGTATTAATTACAGTTTCAGATAGTTGTTTTAATGGCTGCGAAACGGCTGTAATGGGCGGATTAAACACTTTGAAAAAGGCATGATCATCAAAACTTGCCACGCCAATATCTTCAGCTATTTTTAGGTTTTGCCTGTTTAAAGCCTCAAACCCTTGCAGGGTTAAATAGTTGGTGGCAAACATCAGGGCATCAATATGCTTACTGTATTGCAGAAAACTACTGATCGAGTCGACAATAGATTCCGTATCTGTAGTAAAATTTACTTTCAGGATATGCTCTTTTAAACCAGCCTCTTTAATAGATTCGGTGTATCCCTCCAAACGGCTTACCATTTGGGTTTGGGTCGAATCGAGCGTTACAAAGCCTATATTCTGGTACCCCTGCTCTACCAGGTGGTCAACTGCCAGCTTAACTCCTTTTTGGTTGTTCACCACCACGTAATCGGCCTTAACATCGGGCAAATATCGGTCGAATAGCACAACAGGCAATTTCTCATTCAGCAATGTTTTTACCTCAATATCAATCCCTTTAGGCGGTGTAATAATATAGCCATCCACATTACGGCTTTTAAACATCTGTATCAGATCTGCCGTTTTTGCAGGGCTGTTTTCGGTACTGCAGTAAATAATTTTGTAGCCATTTTTATAGGCATGCTCCTCGATATGCCGCGCCACGCCCGAGAAAAAGACATCGGCAATATCTTCAACCATTAAACCAATAATTTTCGATTTACCGGTACGCAGGCCCTGCGCCATTGAATTGGGGTTATAATTGTGCTCCTTCACAAAATCCAGCACGCGATCGGCCAGCTTGTCGCTGATGCGCATTTCTTTGGCCTTGCCATTTAAAATGAATGATACCGTGGTTAGCGATATATTTAGCTCTTTAGCTATATCATTCATCGATATTTTCTTCTTCATCATATATGCCGCACGTATTTAGGCAGGTGCGGCCAAAATAGTTTAGGTATAACTGCGGGCAAATATATAGTAATTGCCATCCCTAAGACTGCGCACTAACTTTATATTTTTAAATACCCTTCTGCCAGGAGTTTGAGATTTAGTATGCTGTGGCACAAAAATCTTTAATCAGGAGTGTATTGCTAAGCAACAGAAGCAACAATATTGCAAATAAAAACTACTTAAATAAGGTATAAAAACAAAGCTATTAAATGTTAATAGTAGCCTTAAACAAGGTTAAATGCTTCTAAATAATATGTAATTTCGGTCGAAAGAATGTGTTTTAGAAAAATCCGAATTTTAGAGAAAAACCGATGAGTAAATTAACCCCATTTCATGTTGCCGTTCCAGTCTACGATCTGCAAAAAGCCCGCACTTTTTACCGCGAAGTTTTAGGTTGTGCCGAGGGCCGGAGCAGCGACCAATGGGTCGACTTTAATTTGTTCGGCCACCAGTTTGTGATCCACCTGAAACCCAAACCGGCCGACGAAAATCTGCATCATTTTAACCCGGTTGACGGGCATGATGTACCCATCCCCCACTATGGTGTAGTTTTAGAGTGGGATGCATGGCACGAGTTGGTTGATCGCCTAAAAAGCCACGGCATCAGGTTCATCATCGAACCCGGCATCCGCTTTGCAGGCAAGCCCGGCGAACAAGCCACCATGTTTTTCCTCGATCCATCGGGTAACGCACTGGAATTTAAGGCCTTTAAAGATATAGGGCAGCTGTTTGCGGTGTAATTATAAGTGCTTATAGTTGTTCAGAAACTCGGTCATCATGTAGATATACCCTATCGTCATTAATACGGCAAGGGTATACGGAAACAGATCGATCAACTCAAATTCTTTAAAAACAGGGCGGTTTGGTTTTCTGCTGATTGTCATAAATCTAAGTTAGCAAATACCTGTTAGATAAGCAATTACCTTCTTTCATTATAAACTTCAAACTCTGCTATTGATGGCTGGCTGTTATAGCCATCAATCCAAACCCTTACCTTGCCGGCCCATACGCGGTTAAAGCGATGCACTTTTATACGGGTAGCATTATCGCCGGTTAGCAGGGGCTTCCATTCGCCCTCGGCAAAGTACTCTAAACGATAATTTTTAATATTGGCTTTGGCCTCGGCAATAACAATGGTGTTAATGGCCTGCTCGCGCTTGAAATCGACTTCATAAAACGGATTTTTAACCGTTGTGTTAGAGACCCACGAGGTAGTAAAGTCATCATCATTGGCAAAATCAGAAATATTCATATCATCGCTCCAGCTGGAGGTAGCGGGCTGATTTTTAGCCAGATTAGACGATGTGATCGGTGCATCCAGCTGTGGCAGGGCGGCAACCGGGCCTTCATTTTTCCACATGCTGCCTATTTGCTTCAGGGCAGCAATAGCGTTGTCGTCAATCCGGCCGTCACGATTTGGGGCCACGTTCAGGATAAAGTTACAGCGGGCATTGTTAAGCGGTACCAGGGTTTCGTTAACCAGTTTGGGGATATCTTTAACCGGCGTGTTTGGGAAATCTGTTTTCCAGAACCAGGCGCTATTGATAGGCAAACAAGCCAGTGCAGGCATGTGGTTGCTTTCTTTCGAAATTCGCTGACCGGCGCCCATCTCATACGTCTTGATATCGCTGTAGTATAAACCTTCGCCCGGGTATTTGGCGCCATTTAAATCCATCAGCAGGCAATTGGGCTGCAGCTTTTTAACCAGCAGGTAAATATCCTCGAAGGGGATATCGTCATAACTAATCCTCGACCAGGGCGCATCCCAGCCATCGATGATCAGGGCTTCTATAGGGCCATAATTACTCAGCAACTCGGTGATCTGTGCTTTGATCATCTCGAAATGTTTGGGCTGAATTTGGTTAGGGCGAAGCTTGTGATGGGTATCCAGGATCGAATAGTAGAGCATCACCTTCAGCCCATTTTTACGGAAAGCGTTTACATACTCGCGTACCACATCCTTTTTCAGCGGACTGTTCATTACGTTGTAATCGGTGGTTTTGGTATCCCAGATGCAGAAACCGCTGTGGTGCTTGGTGGTTAAGCAACCGTAAGTCATATTGGCCGATTTTGCCGCCCTGGCCCACTGGTCGCAATCGAGTTTCTTGGGATCGAAGAGCGAAGCCGGGGCATCAGGATCGGGCCAGTCCTGGTTCATATAGGTTGGGATGTTAAAGTGGATAAACATGCCAAACCGCAGATCAACAAACTGTTGCTGCAATTGGGCCAATGGTTTTTGCTGTACGCTTTGTGCGTTTGATGTTAAACACCCTAAAAATAGCAGGCAAAAAGATGCCGCAAGTATCTTTCGTAAAATCATATTAGTGGTAGATGTATTTGTAGAAGCCGAACTAAATTAATCGATTTAGCCAAAATAAGTAATCAAATCATTTTAATCACCAACAAATTGTTAACTTGCTTTAAATGAACAAGAAAACATTAAAACTACTTTTTGCTCTGGGTTTAATCCTCTTTATTGGCGGAGTAATTTTGATGCTTAATTCGCATTTGAGTTTTGGCATATTTGCTGAAGCTCTTGGTGCAATGTGGATGGTGATAAGTTTTGGGCAGATCAGGATGTTTAACATTCGGAGTAAGATGCATTGATAGCGGTTTCCTGCGCCATTGTCACTGCGAAAATCTATTCGCTAATTAAACGCCATTACAAACTCTATAATGGTAAGTATTAGAATGGATAGAAAAATCATTCCGAATATAATCGCAGCTTTTTTTAGTTTCTTACCATCCTTGGTTCTTCTCCATGAAATTATATTCAAAAAAATATACACCATGCCCGTGATTATAATCACAGCTTTTAAAGTGTTAATATTATATAGATGGTTGTTTTATTCATTGTAGTCTTTAATCGTAATAAGGCTTATCCGAAGTTATGAAAGTTACTAAAATAAAAAGCCGCCCTTGCTATTATAAGTCTTTTCAAGTCAGGAAAGTTGTTGGTGACAACACCAACAACGACGGAGATTATTCTACCCACCTTTCGCTACCGCAGGTTTTCAACCTGTGGTAATACTGGTGTAGGTTTCACCTTACGTAAGCTGAAAGCTTACAATAGTACAGTCACAAGTTACGCTGCGCTAAACTTGCGACAGCAGGAGCTAATTAATTATTGATAACCAGCCGCTTGCAGCTTAAATAACTCTGCATAACGGCCATCGTTTGCCAGCAATTGTTCGTGGGTACCAATTTCTAATATTGTGCCTTGTTCTAATACCAAAATCCTATCGGCAAGCCTTGCGGTGGAGAAACGGTGCGAGATGAGTACGGCAGATTTACCTTTGGTTATTTCGGCAAAGCGCTGGAATACTTCGTATTCGGCACGGGCGTCGAGGGCGGCTGTGGGTTCGTCCAATATTAATAACTGTGCATCTTTCATATAGGCACGGGCTAAAGCCACCTTTTGCCATTCGCCGCCTGAGAGTTCTACCCCGTCATTAAAGCGCCGGCCAAGCCATTGGTCGTATTGGTTGGGGAGTTTTTCGGCAAGGGCATCGGCCAGGCTTTCGTGGGCTGCTTTTTTAATCAGTTCTATATTGTCAATCTCGCCAATGTTACCCACGGCAATATTTTGCGACAGGCTCATCTGGTAACGCAGGTAATCCTGGAAAATCACCCCGGTGTGGTGCCGCAGGTCTTCAATGGCATAATCGCGAATGTCTGCACCGTCGAGCAAAATGCGGCCTTCTGTTGGGTCATATAACCGGGCCAGCAGTTTCACCAGTGTGGTTTTGCCTGCGCCGTTCTCGCCCACCAAAGCCAGTTTTTCGCCGGGGTGCAGGTTGAAGTTTAAATGCCGGTTAGCCCATTTGTCGGAATTATGGTATCGGAAACCAACATCCTCAAACGTAAAACCCTGTTTAATGGGATTTGGGAATGGCAGCGGTTCTTTAGCAATAGTAATTCGTGGTTTGATCTCGAAGAATTCGAGAAAATCATTGAGGTAGATAGCGCCTTGAGATACGGCTGTAAAACGGCTCAAAATCCCCTCCATCAGTGTACGCAACTGCCTGAACGAGCCTGCCAGGAAGGTGAGATCGCCCACAGACATGCCACCGTTTACTGTGCGGATGATAATGAACACATAAGCCCCGTAATATCCCAGCGTACCCAATACCGAAAAGAACGTTCCCCAGGCCGATCGGCTGATGGCCAGCTTGGTATTATCGGCATAAAATTTATTGGATAGTTCGGTAAAGCGGTTGATCACAAAATCGGCCAGGCCGAAAGTCTTGATCTCTTTAGCGGTTTCGTCACTGGCACCTAAATAGCGCAGGTAATCCAGTTCGCGGCGTTCGGGGGTTTGTCCGCGGGTAAGTGCGTAGCTTTGGTTATTAAAGTGCGATTCGCCCAGAAATGCGGGCAGAATAGCAATTACGAGCAATAAGATCAACCAGGGATTGAATGCTAACAGACCGGTGATCAGGAAAGCCATCGATATCATATCCTGTACCTGGCTCATTACCTGCGAGAGCAGCATGGTACGGCCAATGGTTTGCTGGCGGGCACGTTCCAGCTTGTCGTAAAATACGGAGTCCTCAAACTGATCGAGATCGAGCGTGGTGGCGTGCTTCATGATGCGGATGGAGGTGTAGTTAGAGAACTGGTCGCCCAGTAAACTATCCAGCAGGTTAATCATGCGGTTCAATCCGTCGGTGCATATAGCCAGGCCAAATTCGAGGGCTACCAATACCCAGATATGGTGATGATCGGTTGTTGCGCCGCTCCGGTTTAGCAATACCACCTCATCAACAATCAGCTTACCCACATACAGCAAAGCCACCGGCATAGCCGAACGGATTAATCGCAAAATGAAACTCAATGTTGTTTTCCAGGGGCTGCTTTGCCATACTAGCTTAAAAAACTGCGGCAAATTGCTTAAGGCCGAAAGGCGTTGTTTAAAAGAGAGGTCGTTAGTGTTTATTCTGTTTTTAGCCATTTAATATTTAAAGGTAAGGCTAAAATTGGCGAAAGAGATCATGAGAATGTCGGAATTTGGATTTCGGAAGTCTAGGGTCTGTCGTAGCAGGTCTCGCCGCCATTGTTGGTGTTATTTCTCGCTACCGCAAGTTTCTAACTTGTGGTAAAACTGGTTTAAGGTTTCACCTTACGTAAGCTGAAAGCTTACAATAGTACAGTCACAAGTTACGCTGCGCTAAACTTGCGACAGCGAGAAATAACAACAACAACGGCGCATAATTTGTCATTACTGAGGTATGGCCTCTCCCGAATTCACTTCGGGAAAGCAATCTCGTAGCTATGCAGAGCAAATAAGCATTGGCTACGAGGTTGCCTCGCTATCGCTCAATGACAAATTTTTTATTGCCGTCCTTTATAAATTACCCCCTCAGCTTTCCTCGTGTTTATGGTCTCTGTCTTCCGAATCGGTGATGCTTCTGCCCTTTTCGTCTAAATCACTGATAAAAAGGGTGAGTTCTTTGGTAAAAGCATCAAGCGATATGGCCGAGATCTGCAGATATTTCACCATCGTTCTTAAATTTTCGGGCGAACCTAAAAACTGGTCGAGCATGCTGGAAAGGCCTAAAATATTGGCTACGGGTTGCCGTACTTTGTGCGAGGTGATAAACATCATTTCTTCCAGTCCTTCAATATACTCTTTCAAATGCTCCTCTGCTTTTTTGAGCTCCTGGTAAGCAAGGGTTAGTTCATCAGCACGTTTTTCTTTTTCTTCGCCCTGGTAGGTTAATTCTTTATTGGCAATTACCAATTCAGCTGCACGGTCTTCTTTCTCGGTATTTTGAAAAGCCAGTTCGCAATTGGCTATTACCAATTCGGCAGCACGAAGTTCTTTCTCGGTGTTTTGGAATGCCAATTCATGATTGGCTATCACCAGTTCGGCTGCGCGGTTTTCTTTTTCGGTATTCTGAAAAGTTAATTCCTTGTTGGCTATATGCAGTTCTGCAGCACGGCTCTCCTTTTCTGTATTCTGAAAAGCCAGCTCTTTATTAGCAACTACCAGTTCGGCAGCCCGGTTTTCTTTTTCGGTATTCTGAAAAGTCAATTCCTTGTTGGCTATATGCAGTTCTGCAGCACGGCTCTCTTTTTCGGTATTCTGAAAAGCAAGCTCTTTGTTGGCTATCACCAGTTCGGCAGCCCGGTTCTCTTTTTCTATATTCTGAAAAGTTAATTCCTTATTGGCAAGCGCCAATTCGGCAGCACGATTCTCCTTTTCGGTATTTTGGAATGCCAGTTCATAATTGGCTATAACTAGCTCAGCGGCACGTTTTTCCTTTTCAGTATTCTGAAAAGCCAGTTCGTGGTTGGCTATAATCAACTCGGCAGCACGTTTCTCTTTCTCGCTGTTCTGAAACCTGAGTTCTTTATTAGCGATAATGAGCTCTGCGGCACGTTTACCCTTCTCCGTATTCTGAAAAGCCAATTCATGATTAGCCACAATCAGTTCAGCGGCACGTTTCTCTTTCTCACTATTCTGAAAGGTAAGTTCCTGGTTAGCTACAATCAGTTCGGCGGCACGTTTTTCTTTTTCGGTGTTTTGAAAGGTAAGTTCTTTATTGGCTATAATTAATTCGGCTGCGCGATGGCCTTTCTCTTTATTTTGATAGGCCAGCTCCTTATTGGCAACAATTAGCTCCGCAGCCCGTTTTTCTTTCTCCGAGTTCTGAAATGCCAGTTCTCTATTAGCCACAATCAGTTCCGCAGCTCGTTTTTCTTTCTCCGAATTCTGGAAAGTAAGTTCTTCATTGGCTACAATTAATTCAGCAGCGCGGTCTTCTTTCTCAGCGTTTTGGTACGCTAACTCTTCATTAGCTACAATTAATTCGGCCGCACGCTTTTCTTTCTCTATATTTTGGAAAGTAAGCTCTGCATTAGCAATCAGTAGTTCGGCAGCACGTTTCTCTTTTTCTGAATTTTGGAACGCCAGCTCTTCAATAACTACAATCAGCTCAAAAGCACGTTTTTCTTTTTCTATGTTTTGGAAAGTAAGCTCTTCATTAGCAATTAACAGCTCGGCAGCACGTTTTTCTTTTTCTGAATTTTGGAAAGTGAGTTCCTTATTGGCAATTAATAGCTCGGCGGCGCGCTTTTTTTTCTCAACCTTTTCGTAAGCTACCTCTTTATTAACTATAATTAATTCGGCAGCGCGTTTTCCTTTTTCAACCTTTTCAAATGCTACTTCTTTGTTAGCTATAACCAGTTCGGCCGCCCGCTTTCCTTTTTCTACCTTCTCAAAAGCTACTTCCTTATTAACAATTATCAGTTCGGCGGCACGTTTACCTTTCTCCACTTTTTCATAGGCAACTTCTTTGTTGGCTATAACCAGTTCTGCTGCACGTTTGTCTTTATCTATTTTTTGCTGGGCAACTTCTTTAGTTGCGTTAATTAAGGCTACCGCATGTTTAACGCGTTCTATTTTCTGTTGCACGGCCTCCTTGTTTGTAAGGATAACCTCGTTTGATTTTGTTCGCTTTTCCATGCTTTTCTGATCGGCTGTATAAGTTTTATGAGTATAAAGAAAGTATTACAACAGAAAAATGCTATCGTTAGCCCGATAATTAACAGCCGGCTTTTTACTATTGATAGAATTATATTTCTATTTAGAACCCGATCTGCCAGGACATTGCAAATCGTTTAGAAAAGTATAATGATCTTCAATTTATGATCATTATTTAGCAATATAGTGAATTTATTAGATAGGTTGTATGATAAAGATGGGGGTCTTGTCTTTGTTACAGTTAATTACAATGGCACGGGTATAATGTTTGGCAGGAAATATTTACAAACTGTTAGTTAATTATCAAAGACTCAATCCTCTCAGCCTAACCCTATCGTGTACCAACATTTTTCGTTCCCTATCGGGGCAATGTCATTAAGTTAAGAAACTCACTTTCTCGGTGTAGTTTCTTAGCCCCACCTAAATCCTCCCCGGAAGAGAGGACTTTAAGAATTAATAAGGGAAAAGTTAAAATCTCCCCAAGCGGGGGAGATTTAGAGGGGGCTTTATGCTTTTGTTTTCCTTAACTTAATGACATTGCCCCATGGGGGCTAACTATTTGTAGAAATAAAAGGCTTTTGTATTGTGCCTCGTTTTAGAGGCTACACGCTTATAAAGCAACATTTACCTGCTTACTGAGGGACGCACCTACGGAGCGTTATCATTTTTTACTGATTTATCTGCAAGCAGGTAGCCCCGCTGGGGCAGCATGTCCTAATGTTTTCCCCAGCAAAGATATGGGTCACTATAACCCTAAACCCGGGTGAAGCGAATACCGGCTACGCGCCTAATGCCTGTGCAGTATAAGCGTAACACGGGAACAAACGCTGATAGCAGCATTAAACCTTCTTTTCTGAATTATTAACACCAAATTGCGAAACGCTTAACATACGAGTGCCTCTCCTTTAAATTACACAGGCAGCCGCACCCTCCCCAAGGATTACTTTTTACTCACAAGTACGATCTGCATAAATTATACCCCTTATGAGCATTTTTGCAAATTGCACAGACAGTAGTTTTCCCCTTTTCAGGAGAATGCAACGACATTACTAATACCACCAACGTTAATAAGGGGTAAAAACTAACGGAGTTTTAAAGATGTGGGTACACGCCCTATGTTTGTAGCTTCGAATTTGATCAAAACCTTTTTGACAAATTGCCGAATTAACAAATCAACAAATTGTTTACTTTTTCACTAAAATTATTAGCAAATACCTTACATTTGTATACAAGGGATTTACGAAATGTATGCAATAGTTGATATAGAGACCACGGGGGGGCATGCCAGTGCAAACGGGATTACCGAAGTTGCCATTTGCATACATGACGGCGAAAAAGTGGTTAAACGCTTCCAAACGCTGGTAAACCCGGGCAGGGAGATCCCGATCTACATCAGTGCGCTTACGGGCATTACTAATGATATGGTGGAGACTGCCCCTTACTTTAAAAAAGTAGCCCACGAGATCTACGAAATGCTGCACGATAAAATCTTCGTTGCCCATAACGTAAATTTCGATTACTCTTTCCTGAAACATCATTTGGCTTCGGCAGGGTACGATTTGCAGTCTAACAAGCTGTGTACCGTGAGGCTGAGCCGTAAAATTATCCCCGGCTTACCTTCATACAGCCTTGGCAAGGTTTGCATGCACCTGAGCATCCCTAACGAAGCCCGCCACCGCGCCATGGGCGATGCAGAGGCTACTGCTGCGCTGTTTGGTATATTATTGCAGAGCGATAAGGATAAGCACATTACTGTAGCGCTTAAACAGAAATCGAAAGAACAGGTATTGCCGGCCAACCTGCCTAAAAGCGATATCGACCGCCTGCCGCTTACCGCAGGGGTTTACTATTTCCATAACGATAAGGGCAAAGTAATTTACGTAGGCAAGGCGGTAAATATTAAAAAACGGGTTTGCAGCCACTTTACGGGCAATAACCCCGGCCACCAGCGGCAGGAATTTATGCGGAACATTCACCGGATTACTTACCAGGAATGCGGGAATGAGCTGATGGCCTTTATCCACGAAACCATCGAGATTAAACGCCTCTGGCCTGCTTATAACCGTTCGCAAAAGAATTTGGACTTTGCTTTCGGACTGTATACTTATGAAGATCAGCGCGGCTATATCCGCATAGCAGTTGATAAACGCCGCAAATACAGTACGCCGGTACATACTTGCGGGTCGATGGTGGAAGGGCGTAATTTGCTGCTGGATCTGATCGATCAATTCGGCCTTTGCCCTAAACTGTGCTTCATCCAAAAGAATGATCAGCCTTGTACCGGAGCTAACGGAGCCCAATGTGCCTGCGAGGGCCATGAGGATGCCGATACCTACAATACCAAAGTAGCTGCTGCCATTGCCGAACTTAAACAGGCTTTACCAACCTTTGCTATCCGCGATTTGGGCCGTACGGATGATGAGCATAGCTGCATTTTGATTGAAGAAGGCCGTTTTTATGGCATGGGTTACGTTTCGCATTATTTTGATGCCGATAACATACATCAGCTTAAAAACACGCTGACACCCTACCCCGGCAATGATTACATCCGTAACCTGGTGATCAACTATGCCGAGCGATATCCGCACAAAAAGGTAAGCTTTGGTGCAGAGGTAATGGCGGTATAATTTCACACAGTAAACTATTTATTTCAAATTAATTAAATTTATTTCCACACAATATGGATTTGGATTGGTTTATGTTATATCATTTACCAAGACAAAAACATATATTATGGACAGCATTAATCAAAACCAGCCCGAGGATAACTTTAAAAACCTGGAAGGCGAAGACGCTAATAAAAAGATCAAAGAACTGGCAGAAAGTGCTGAATCTTGCTTCTTTATCACCAACATTAAAACGGGCATCCCCTTGTCAGTAAGGCCAATGTCGATCCAGAAGATTGACGATGAGGGCAACTTCTGGTTCCTGAGCGCTAACGACAGCCACAAAAATTCGGAGATCGGTACAGACCCATTTGTGCACCTGTTGTTCCAGGGATCTAAATACGCCGGCTTCCTGAACATTTATGGTATTGCCGAGATTAGTCAGGACAAGGAAAAAATCAAGGAACTTTGGGAACCGATCCTTAAAACCTGGTTTACTGAAGGTGAAGACGACCCGCGCATTAGTGTTGTAAAAGTAGAACCATCTGAAGGTTACTACTGGGATAACAAACACGGTGCAATGATTGCCTTTGCCAAACAAGCCATTGGCGCTGCTTTAGGCAAAACGCTGGATGATTCTGTTGAAGGAAAACTGGTTGTGTAAGGTTATACGTAGGACGTTTGACGTTATACGTTTTTTACGTGAGACGTTGAACGTTTGACGTTATACGTTTTTAAATCCGATAAAAGGGTGTTGTGCGATTTGCATAACGCCCTTTTTATTTAGCTTTACACATAAAACGTATAACGTCAAACGTTCAACGTCCCACGTACAACTTATAGAATGTCCTCATCTAAAACTCCTATTTACACTGCTTTAGCGGCCAACCTGGGTATTGCTATTGTTAAACTCGCTGCCGCAATTTTTACAGGCAGTTCGGCAATGGTATCAGAAGGTATCCACTCGCTGGTTGATACAAGTAATGAGGTCCTGCTGCTATTAGGGATCAGCCGAAGCCAGAAACCTGCTGACGAGAAACGACCTTTCGGCTATGGCAGGGAGCTTTACTTCTGGTCGTTCGTGGTGTCGTTGCTATTTTTTGCCATGGGCGGCGGCTTTTCTATCTACGAAGGTATCGAACATTTAAGAAACCCCGAGCAGGTTAAAAACCCAATCTGGAACTACGCCGTATTGGCCATTGCCTTTATATTCGATGGCTTGTCGTTTATCACTGCCATGAAAGAGTTTAACCGCCAGCGCGGCGCTATCTCATTCTGGCGAGCGGTACGCGAAAGTAAAGACCCTACAACTTTTGTGGTATTGTTTGAAGATGCAGCCGATGTTATCGGGATCCTCATTGCCTTTACAGGCATTTTTATTGGTCAGCTGTTGCACAATCCCTATCTGGATGGTATCGCATCCGTACTCATCGGTTTATTACTTACCGCAGTGGCAATAGTATTGGTACGCGAAAGCCGCAGTTTGCTGATGGGCGAAACTCCTGACACTGCAGAGTTAAACGAGGTAGTTAAAATTGTAGAAAGTAACCCGGCGGTTAATAAGGTGGTAAAACACTTATCTAATTACCTGGCACCGGAGGAGGTGATTATGGCTATTAAGGTAAATTTTAAGCGGGATGTGAGTAGCCAGGATGTTACTAAGGCTATTGAAAATATAAGAAGTGAAATACAGGGTGCTTATCCGCATTATAAGCAGTTGTTTATCGAACCGGCTGATTTATAGTTTTTTGTCATTCTGAGTTATAAAATCCGCGGCCTCTAAGGGTGCAATGACATGTTTGAAAATCAGCCACTTAATAAACATGTCATGGGT
>CAHJXH010000036.1 GCA_903644075.1 Sphingobacteriaceae bacterium
TTTGTCGGCAGGGCCGCCAGGTACAATGGTTTTAATAGTTACGTACTCATTCTCTGATAACAGTGAAGCACCAATACCCTCCAACGAGCGCGACATGTCAATGTTAAATTCAGCTGCATTAGCCGGGTTAAAGTAGTTAGTATGCGGATCGATGGCGTTAGTTAACGCATCCATAAACAACTGCAATACATCGGTATTAGCTAATTTATTAGATTGGGTTAACAGGTTTTCGTAACGTTTTCTAAGCGTCTCTTTGTTTTTGGCCATATCTGCATTGGCCAGCTTAAGGTTAAGCAGATCATACTTTACACGTTGCGACCATTGTGCATCCATTTCGGCCTGAGAGGCAATAAATGGCAGGCTGTCACGGTCGTAGGTAAAGTTATCGTTTTTTGTAAAGTCGAAATTTTTATCCAGCTGGGCTAATGAGTATTTGATGTGCTCGTTATAGCGCTTTTTGTAAGTGTTAAAAATGAAGAAAACATCATCAAGGTTACCTTCCTTAATATCCTCATCTAATACATTTTGGTATGGTTCGAAACTTTTAATATCCGATGCCAGGAAGTAGTTGTGGTTTTCATCAAGCGATTTCAGGTAACGATCGAAAATTACTTTCGAAATTGAATCATTCAGTTCAACCCTTTTATAGTTGTATTTTGATATCAGTTCGGCAACTTCTTTTAAAACAACACTCTGCTGCTCATCGGGGTGTAAATCGCCCGGGCCTGCAGGTACTGGCGGGCGGCCTGGTGCAGCTTTACATGCCAATGCTGTGCCCAGAATAAGTAGAATATATAATTTCTTAAACATGTCTTTTGCAGTTATTAAATTAAATTGGTTACCAAACATCAAAATATATAAGTATTTATTTGCTAATGTAAATAAAAAGAGACAGCTGCAAAGCCGTCTCAATATGTTACTAATAAAATATTACTAAATAATGTTTGAACCAGTTTTACAATATGACAAACGTGGTATTATAAAATATAGTATTACAATACTTTATGCTTAGTCAACTGCAGGTTGGCCAACCATAGCGTTGCTGGCATAACGCAGCTCGGCACGTGTTGAACTAATGCGGGAGTTTTGAATCGATTTTAATTTCTTTTCTACCGATATCAGGTCTATCAGCCAGCCATGGGCCGATGCCATATCGCGGGCTTCAAAAAGGTCTTGCTGGGCTAAAATAAAATCGCCGATGTCGGCTTTTACGCCAGCCAGGTTAATCAGGTTATTGATAGTTAACTTATCGTTATTTTGCTGGCGTGATAAAAAGTTACTTTGTAAAAAGTACCATTTGGCTTCAGAAAAGCGGTTTTGCTGTACATATAGTTGTGCCAGATTGCTAAAGTTGTAGCTGGCCACATTGTAAATCCTGAAACGCATGTTATGCTGGGCAGTCTTCATCACAAAGTCTTCAGATACCTCCAAATTGTATTGGCTTGGTGCTATACCTTTGTTCCTGATCTTTTGATCTTTACGCAGATCTACCTTGGCAAAACGGCTAATAGAATGATCCTGAATTTGAGGAATTTGCGGGAAACGAGGGTGCTTAGTGAACCATTGCGCCGAAGCGGATATACTGATGGCGCATAATAAGATAAGTAGGGTTAATCTCATTTGGATTTTGCCTTTGGGTTTAATTAAATTAATTAGTACGCAAATATACGTTTATATCACTGAAACTAATTATCATCAGTACGTAAATATAAGTGTTTTAATGTATAAGTTGTATGTGTTTTTTTAAATGATATTGGTTTGATTTTCAATTAAATAAACACAAGTACTTAATCAGTAACTTTTATAGTTAGGCTTTAAACAGAGTTTTTTCTCCGGCTCAAATAATCGTGCCACAACAACATGGTTGCCACTGTTCTGTAAGGCTGCCATTGTTGGGCAAGCAAGATCATCTCGTCGCGGCTAATGCCTGCAGGTAACCGTTTCACTTTTTTCATGGATTGTACGGCAGCCAGATCGCCGATGGGGAAAATATCTGCACGGTGCAGCACAAACATCAGGTAAACATCTACCGTCCAGTTGCCAATACCTTTAAGGGCGGTAAGCTGGGCGTGGACTTCGTTATCAGATTGGTGTTCGAATGCTTCTAAATTAATTTGTCCGCTTAAAATAGCTTCAGGCAGGTAACGCACATAAGCCGTTTTTTGCCTGCTAAAATAACAAGCTTTTAATTCTTCATCCGTAAGCAACAACACACAGCCGGGTGTAATTTCTGAGATAGCTTCTTTCAATTTGTTTAACGCTGACAAGGCAGAAGCCAGCGAAACCTGCTGTTCAAGAATTATATGCACCAGCGACTCGAACGTATTTGGCCGCGACCATAACGGCGGATAGCCATAATTGTTGATGATCTGTGCCAGATCGGCATCTGTTGCGGCCAAGTGATCACAGATCTGCTGAAAATTATCGTTGTTAAAACTGGTAAACATGTACCGTAAAGGTATTGGTTTTAAAGAAAAAAGGTCCTGCTTCTCACACAGGACCTTAAGCTCAATCAATCGTAATAAATCAATAATTGCAATTAGGGCAATTACATCAACCAGGAATGATGATCAAAATTATTTACCCTGTGGGAGAGATTGTTGTGTTTTGGCGTATTTATTCACGCAATCGTTTTCGTAACGGATTGCTATGCAGTAGATTATTGAGTTGCGAAACAATGATTTATCAGGCAAGGATAAAAATAGCCTGATGTGGTTCAAGAGAGCGTAGCCTTGATTTTGCTAAAAATTATAGCTAAGTTTCGTTTCTTTCATTTACTTTCCCGAAATTTACTTTCATGAATAATTTACCGCCGCTGGCCGAGCGCATGCGCCCCAAAACGTTGGATGATTATGTTGGGCAGAAACATTTGGTAGGGCCGGGCGCCGTATTACGAAAAGCGATAGAAGCGGGCACACTGCCGTCTATGATTTTCTGGGGGCCTCCCGGAGTTGGTAAAACCACGCTGGCTTATATTATTTCGCAAAGCCTGTATCGTCCGTTTTTTGCCTTGAGTGCTATTAATTCGGGTGTGAAGGATGTGCGCGAGGTGATAGAAAAAGCTTCGTTATTAAAAGAAGAAGGCCAAACCCTGCCCATCTTATTTATCGATGAGATCCACCGTTTCTCCAAATCTCAGCAGGATTCACTACTGGGAGCTGTTGAGCGTGGTATTGTTACGCTGATTGGCGCTACTACAGAGAACCCATCTTTCGAGGTAATCTCGGCTTTACTTTCACGCTGCCAGGTTTATATTCTGCAAAACTTGAATGAGGATGATTTGGTAAGTATGCTGAAAAAAGCGCAGAAAGAAGATGTTGTGCTCAGCAAAAAGAAGATCACCATTAAAGAACACGAGGCTCTACTGCGCCTTTCGGGAGGCGATGGCCGGAAGCTGCTCAATATTTTCGAACTGCTGGTTAATGCTTTCGACACCAAAAATATTACCATAACCAATCAAATGGTGCTGGAGCATGTGCAGCAAAACATGGCTTTGTATGATAAAGCCGGCGAGCAGCACTACGATATAATTTCGGCCTTCATTAAATCTATGCGCGGCAGCGACCCGAATGGCGCGGTGTACTGGCTGGCCCGAATGTTGGTTGGCGGAGAAGACCCGCTGTTTATTGCCCGCCGTATGCTGATTTTGGCTTCGGAAGATATTGGTAATGCCAACCCGAATGCGTTGTTGCTGGCTCAAAGCTGTTTTGAAGCGGTTAATAAGATCGGTATGCCCGAGTCGCAATTGATCCTATCGCAAACGTGCATTTATTTGGCTACTTCGCCTAAAAGCAATTCGGCAACTACCGCCATCGGTGCCGCTATGGAACTGGTTCGCCGTACCGGTGATTTACCTGTACCATTGCACTTACGCAACGCGCCAACTAAGTTGATGAAGAATATAGGCTATGGTAAAGACTATAAATATGCACACAGCTACGAAAATAACTTTGTTGACCTCGACTTTTTACCACTCGAAATAAAAGGGACGAAGATCTATGACCCCGGCAATAATGCCCGCGAAAATGAGGCTAAAGAGAAGTTGAAGAAGCAGTGGGGGAATAGGTATGGGTATTGAAATCAATAATTTATACCCCTTATCACCGTTAGTGCACGAGGCACTAACAGTAGTGTTCCCCTTTTGAAGGGGAAAGCAAGCAGTGCTAATACTACCATCTTTGATAAGGGGTAGAAATTGGAGCAGCTTAAGATGTGGATACATAATATTGAAGAAAGGGAAGTAGACGATTACCTATTTAAGCCTTCACTTTCTTATACCTATACTTCCCTTTAATGCTATAATTGAGATACTGCCCTTTAGAACTTGCGGCTTTCATTTCATCATATGCCTGCTGTGGTACAGCCAAATAGTCGTACACTTTACCCGAGGTGTAAGTGATCCTTAATACCTCGCGCTTTTGATCGTATTCCATATTTGCTACAACAGATGATGGCATAACACAATAATGCCAGAAAAGGAAGAAGTGTTTTATCAGAATTTAAATTCCGAGGGCATAAGCTACATAGTTAACATGATGTGCAAACGAAGCCTTAATTGTGGTTTCAACTTGTCCTTTTAAAATAATGGGATAACCAACCGGACTTTTATCAATGCTGAAAGTAACTTCGCCGGGAAATATTTCGTTTATTATTTTCAGCGTAAATTCTCTTACTGATGTAGATTGGGATTGGTAATCGGGTTGGTCAATGTATTTAATGCCCCAATGAATTTTAGAAGAGTCTGGGGAATCTGAGGCTATGGATGCTATGAAAGTATTGGAAATAAGGGATCGTAAATAGTAGGTATCAGACTGGTAATTTATTTGATAGTTGTATTCTGAAATATTATCCGAACCAGAATTCTCAGAGTTTAAGAATTCTCCAAATTTAAGATCGGATAGCTCTAAATGAGTTCCGTCTAAAGGATCATTCTGAAAATTCTTTAATTCTATAAATTCTGGTTCAGAAACCTCAATTCTCACAGGAGAAAACACCAACTCTGGATTGAGCCGTTTGGCAAATTTGTAAACAGACTCTTTAGCCGACCATAACAACCACACATATATTTCGAATGGCAAGTGCGATGACCGGCTATAGAGTTGTTGTTCTTTATCGGAAAGTATTTTGGAGTAAAATGCTTTTTGCTGGGTGCGATGTTTATCAATCGCGGATAGGTCTACAATATCGTTGCCGATACTGATCATACTTGTCCCTGGCCCATTTTTTCTGAAATCACATCAATGCAGCTGCCCACATTGGTCATGCGGTCGGCCGAATCATAATCGATCTCGATGTTGTATTTCGATTCGGCATCGATAATAATATCAACAAGATTAGCAGAATTTATCTTCAGGTCTTTTATCAGGTCTGTGTTCTCATCCACTTTTGCAAGTGCTTCTTTATCTGCCGTGTAAGGCGTAAGTACCTTTTTTAATTCGTCTAAAATTTCTTGTCTGGTCATTAGTTATTAAATTTTGAAAATATTAAACAGCTGTTAACGTCGCCGAAACCAAAGTTAGCCTTGGCCACAATATTAACATCAGTTTTTACTATAGTAGTAGGTAAACAATTATTACCGATAATGTTTGTTATTTCGGGGTTTGGGTCTTCTAAATTAACGTTTGGATGCACAAATCCATGCACAATCTGTAAAATTGATGCTACTGATTCGATAGACCCGGCCGCACTCAAACTATGCCCGATCATCGATTTAAGCGAATTTACGAAAGGAAAGTCATCTCCCGAACGTCCCAAAGCTGTACTCCAGTTCTGGATCTCAAACCTATCAGCCAAAGTAGCCGTAAGATGTCCGCTGATGAGATCGATCTGATTGGGTTCTATGCCCGATAATTTAACAGCCTCCTCAATACTCCTGATCACACCTGCCGGAGCCGGGGCTGTCATCGATCCACCACCGCGTTGTCCACCACTATTGCTCGATCCTCCTAAAACTTCGGCATAAATTTTTGCACCGCGTGCCAGTGCATAATCCAGATCTTCAAGTACCAGTGCTGCCGAGCCAGAGCCGGGTACAAAGCCGCCCGCTGTAGTGCTCATTGGCCTAGAAGCGCGGTCGGGCTGATCATTAAACTTGCGCGATAATACCCGCATGGAGTCAAATGCGCCGAAAACGTAAGTATCCACGTGCTCGGTACTGCCAACCAGCATACGTTTGGCATAGCCATGTTTAATGTATTCGTAACCCATTAATATAGCTTGGGTACCTGTTGCACAGGCAGCAGAGTTGGTAATTACCTTGTTGCCCAAACCTAAACGGCCTGATATATATGATGTCACCCCGCTGTTCATGGCTTGTTCAACCACGCGCGACCCTAACTTTTTAACTTCTTTATTATCAACCCGGGTTATTACGTTTTTCATAGCCTCGGTATCAGCAATGCTGTTACCGAAAATGCAGCCCGTGTCCCAGTCGGTTTCTTCGCTTTCTATCTGGTTGCCGGCATCGGTCCAGGCATCTAATGCAGCTTGCAGGCCGTAGCCAATACCGCGGGCTTTTAAACCATAAAAGCTAACTTCAGAAATGTAATTTTTTAGTCCTTCCCAATCAAAAAGAGGAGTGCCGGCTACCTGGCAGCTAAATTTCAATTCCTCGTAAAGCGGATTAAACCGGATCCCTGAAACACCATTTTGTATAGCATTCAGGAAATCGGGAATGCCAACTCCATTAGGAGAAACAACACCTAAACCGGTAACTACAACGCGCTTGTTCATTTCTTGAAGCCCGTGTTTTTAATTATGCCCGAAAACATGCCTTTGGCAATCAGTTCACTATTGGTATCTAACATTTCTACGTAGCACTTAAGCTTACCGAAACGGAAGTATTGCTTTTGCGATTTCACAATTACCCTTTGCCCCGGCAACACCATTTTATAAAAAGATACATCTGTTGAAGTAAGCAGGGGAAACATTAACTCATCGTCTGTAAAATTAACATCACTTTCGTGTAATATCAAGAAAATTCCTAAAACCACGAGGCCTATCTGCGCCATAATTTCTGTTACAATTACGCCCGGTGTAACCGGGTTGCCGGCAAAATGGTCTTCGTAAAAAAAAGCATCTTCTTTTAGCGTGTATTCGCCTACAACGCCATCGCTATCCAACGACGAAATATGATCTACAAACCTAAAAGATGATTTATAAGGTAAAAGGTTTAATATATTTTTATACATAGGTTTAATTAACAGGAAATTACCGACAATGTTCGCCGCCGTCGACGTGAATTATAGTGCCGTTTATCCAGGCCGCTTCATCGGTGCAAAGCAGATAAACTACCCCAGCAACATCGCCCGGCTGTGTAATGCGGCCGTAAGGGTTACGTACTGTTGCCATTTCAATTAACTGATCGTGCCCGGGGATTTTCCTTAAAGAAAAAGTATCGGTAATACCCGCCTGTATTACATTGGTGTTAATGCCGTATTTGCTATACTCAACCGCCATATAAGTACAAAGGCTTTCTAACGATGCCTTGGCCATAGATACGGCTGCATAACCATCCCAATATTTGTGTGAACCCTCACTGGTTAAACCAATAATGCGAGCGCCTTTACAAAACAATTCAGACTTGATGAGCAGGTTTGCCCAGTCAAGCAAGCTATTCGACATGGCGTAAGTGGTGAGCTGAATATCTTCGGCAGTTAAGGTGCCATAAGCTTCAGCTTCGGGAGTATCAGCAGTTAGTGGTTTTAAATTGCCGCGGGCAATAGCGTGGAGCAACACTTTTACGCAATGGGTTTTACTAACCGAAGCGGTAAATTGCTGTAAAAAACTTTCACGGCCAGCCTCGTTTAGTGCATTGATATTGTATGCTAATACTTCTACATCATTAGCCGATGCTATCGTGCTGAATTTTTCGCGAGCCAGTTTATCGGCAGCAGCCATTTCGCGGTATATAACCGCTATGTTCATGCCCTGAGAAGCCAATTTTTCGGCAGCCGCCAGCCCGAAGCCGCCCGATCCGCCTAAAATAACTGCCCATAAACCTTTAAATTGTAAAGTTTTATCCACCCTCAATGTTTTATACCGTGTAGCGAGCTAACCCCTTAATTTTAGTCTGCCGTTTGGTTAACAAGTAATTATAAAAAATAATAACCTTCAAAGTAAGTGAAAGTAATTGGATTTTTAGCAAAGAGAATCAAGAATCGGGAGTTAGGAATCAAGAATGAATAACATGTTTGATATTGCGAAGTGTATGACCGTGCGGCAATCTCATAAAAGCCCCCTCTAAATCTCCCCGGTAGGGGAGACTTCTCTGTAGTCCTTCCTTCCGGGGAGGGTTGGGAGAGCCTACTTCAACTTCTCATTATTCTTATGTCGATCAGCATCCCGAATACTTTTCTTAACCAGGTTCTTCTCTAAAGCTTCCGTTAAATCAATGCCGGTTTGGTTGGCCAGGCAAATCAATACAAATAACACATCAGCCATTTCATCGGCAAGGTTAACTTCGGTATCCGATTTTTTGAATGATTGCTCGCCATATTGCCGTGCCATAATACGGGCCACTTCGCCAACTTCTTCCATTAAAATGGCAGTGTTGGTGAGTTCGTTAAAGTAACGGATACCTGTGGTATTGATCCATTTATCAACTAATTCTTGAGCTTCTTTGATAGTCATAGTGGCACGAATTTCACGAATTGATTCGAATTAGACTAATTATTTCGAGCACGAAGTTCACTAAATAATCACCCGTTTATATTCTAAAGAGGGGCTTCCGAAGTTCACAACTATGCCTAATCGTAAATTTGATGCTTTAAGATAATTAAGTGTTTGTTTGATATAAGGGTCGCCTACATAATTACCCGCTTTTATTTCGAGGATTATGTTATCTAAAACAACAAAATCAGCTACGAAATAATGCTTTAACCTTTGTTCTTTATAATATATGGCGTAAGGTTTTTCTCTTTCAAATGGAATAGAAACTTTACTTAGTTCATATTCTAAGGCATCTTTATAGACAACCTCTTTAAATCCGTGACCTAAAGCTTTATGCACTTCAAAACAAGCCCCGATTATTTTATATGATTCGTCCTTAAATAATAAATCAGCCATTAAAGTTAGCGATGTGGATAGGTTAGGTAATTCGTGAAATTAGCAATAATTCGAAAAATTAGTGCCCATTTAGAAATTCTCCTTATCCTTCGTATCCATCACAATCGTAACCGGGCCATCATTAACCAATGCTACCTTCATATCTGCGCCAAAAATCCCCGCAGCTATTTTTTTACCCAACAGGGATTCCAGCATTACAATCATCTCTTCATATAATGGAATTGCAATAGGTGGTTTTGCTGCGCGAATAAATGATGGGCGGTTTCCCTTTTTAGTTTGTGCATAAAGGGTGAATTGGGAGATCAGCAAAATATTGCCATTCACATCAGTGAGCGATTTATTCATCAACCCGTTCTCGTCGCCAAACACACGCATGTTTACAATTTTTTGGGCCAGCCATTGCAGGTCGTCGGTGTTATCGGTTTCTTCAATGCCTAATAAGATCATGAAGCCGGTTTGTATTTCGCCGGTGATTTGGCCATCAACAGTGCATGATGCCTGGGATACTCTTTGAATTACTGCGCGCATGGCTCAAAAATAGAATCAGGAATCGATAATCAAGAATCGGGATAGGAATTTTTGTTGAATTGACTTCTCCGTAGTGGCACAATATTTTGTGTCTCTTAAATTAATGGAAGGTCTTGTTTTGTCGATCTGTACGGCGGGAGACACAAGGTGTTGTGTCTCTACGGTTTAAGAAAATTATGTAGAGGCACAATACCTTGTGTCTCATTAATGGATGATTTTGATTATGGTTTTCGATCTGTATAGCGGAAGACACAAAATATTGTGTCTCTACGGAGAGCAGGGCTAGTCTATTGTTTCTTATCTCTCGCTTCTGGGCCTACGCTCGCGTATCATTACCATGATAAATACTTAAATAACTTTCGTAACGAGATGGTTCAATTTCACCATTTTCCAGGGCGACCAATACAGCGCAGCCTGGCTCATTAATATGGCGGCAATTATTGAAGCGGCAATCGTGCATACGCTCCCGCATTTCGGGGAAGAAGTGGCCGAGCTCTTGCTGTTCAATATCTATTACACCCAGTTCGCGGATGCCGGGGGTGTCTATAATAAAGCCGCCTTCGGGCAGTTCAAACATCTCGGCAAAGGTAGTGGTGTGGGTACCTTTATCGCTCCAGTCGCTCACCTGGCTGGTACGCAGGCTTAGCTCTGGCAGTATAGCATTCATCAGGCTTGATTTACCAACGCCTGAGTGACCGGTAAATAAGGTGATGCGATCTTTTAATTGGGCTTTAAGCTCAGGAATGTTAGTTCCTTCAATAGCCGAAACCTGGAAGCATGGATAGCCTATGCTTTCGTAAACCTGTTTGTATTCGTCTAATATTTCTAATCCTTCGTCGCTAAACAGATCGAGCTTGTTAAATACTAAGCGGGCAGGGATATCATAGGCTTCGGCAGTAACCAGAAAGCGATCGATAAAACCCAAGGAAGTGCGGGGAGAGGCCAGGGTTACTACCAATATGGCCTGATCTAAATTGGCAGCGATGATCTGCGCTTGTTTAGATAGGTTGATAGATTTACGGATGATGTAATTTTTGCGGTCGTACAGTTTGGTAATTACGCCGGTGGCCTGGTCGGGCTCAGCTTCAAAATCCACCTGGTCGCCTACCGCAATAGGGTTGGTGGTGGTAATTCCATGCATGCGGAATTTGCCTTTAATGCGGCATTCAACCACATCACCTTCTGGTGTTTGTACCTGGTACCAGCTTCCGGTTGATTTTGTAACAAGCCCCTGCATATGCGGCCAAAATTACGAAACAATGTTGCGCTAAAAAATAAAAACGCTTTGTTCTTGGATATTTAAATATTATCACCTTAATTTACACCCGTCAAACAACGACATAACAACGTGATTACTAACAGCACCATTATTACTTCGATTATTATTACCACATGCAGAAAGCATGGAGGAAGATAACCGTATGGTGTAAACAAATACAAACCAACAAGGCGCCTTCCTCCAGAAAATGGGGAAGGCGTTTTTGTTTTAAAAGCTTATGAAAGTATTAAAATTCGGAGGTACCTCAGTAGGGTCGGCAACAAGTATCAAAACGCTGATCGAGATTTTAAAGCAGGAAAGCAAGGCTGATGATAAGCCGGTTATCGTGTTATCGGCCATGAGTGGCGTAACCAACCTGCTGGCTTCAATGGCCGAAAAAGCTGCATCGGGCGAGAGCTTTACCCCTCAGCTGGCCGAACTGCAAACGCGCCATTTTGATGCGGCTAAAAACCTGGTTGATATTCATAACCAAAACCCGCTGCTTACCCGCCTTAAAATTTATTTTAATGAGCTGGAAGATTTGCTGCAAGGCGTTTTAACCCTGCGCGAACTAACCCCGAAAACCCGCGACCTTATTTTAAGCTATGGCGAACGTTGCGCCGCTTTAATGGTGAGCCGTATTGCCCTGCAGTACATCCCCGAAGTTATTTTTGTTGACAGTACTACACTAATTAAAACCGACAGCACTTTTGGCCAGGCCAAAGTTAATACAGAACTAAGCGAACTACTGATTAGCAGTTTTTATGCTGAAAATAAAGGCAAGGTACTTGTAGTAACCGGCTTTATTGCCAGTAATGATGCCGGGCAGGTAACTACACTGGGCCGTGGTGGTAGTGATTATACCGCTGCTATATTTGGCTCGGCATTAAATGCTTCGGCCATTGAGATCTGGACTGATGTTAACGGTATGATGACTGCCGACCCTCGCATTGTGAAGAAAGCATTCTCATTAACGGATCTGACTTATACCGAAGCCATGGAGTTATCTTACTTCGGTGCCAAAGTGATCTATCCACCAACCATGATTCCGGCTTTTTTGAAGAAAATTCCGATTGTGATCAAAAACACTTTCGAGCCTGAGTTTGAAGGTACGGTGATCAGTCATACATCTAAAGAATCTCATTTACCGATCAAAGGTATTTCATCTGTGAACGAGATCAGCGTTATTAACCTTACCGGTAGTGGTATGGTGGGTAAGGCTGGTTTTAGCGGCAGGTTATTCTCCTTGCTGTCTCGCGAGCAGATCAACGTGATATTGATTACGCAATCGTCATCAGAGCATACCATCACTTTTGCGGTTCAACCGGCAGATGCACATCGTGCTAAAGCATTAATTGAACAGGAATTTGAACTGGAGCTTCTGGCTAAGAAACTGGAAGACCCGATCATCGAAGATAAACTGGCTGTACTTGCCGTAGTGGGCGAGAATATGAAACAAACACCGGGCATGAGCGGCAAATTGTTCCACGCGTTGGGCCGTAACGGTATCAACGTACGTGCAATTGCGCAGGGATCGTCAGAGTACAACATCTCGGTAATTATCTCGGCTATTGATCTGGCCAAGGCGCTGAATGCCGTGCACGATGCTTTCTTTACCCAACTGAACAAAACGCTGAATGCATTTTGCCTGGGTACTGGTAATATAGGCCGTACGTTGTTTAAACAACTGAACCAGCACAACCAGTTTCTGCGCGAAAAAAATAAGATCCAGGTTAAAATTGCAGGTATCAGCAACAGTCGTAAAATGCTGTTCAGCGCAGATGGATTATCGTTAGAAAACTGGCAGGAAGACTTAGAAAGGAACGGCGAACAAGCTGATCTGGAAGAGTTTGTTGAGCGCATGAAGAGTATGAACTTACCCAATTGTGTATTTGTTGATAACACTGCCAGCCCGCTGCCTATCGCGTTTTATGATAAATGTTTTAAAGCCAATATCTCTGTAGTAACTTGTAATAAGATCGGTAACTCATCATCATACGCACAATACCGCAGCTTTAAGGATAATGCTTTGCAGGCCGGTGTCGATTTCTTTTACGAAACCAACGTTGGTGCAGGCTTACCAATTATCCGTACCCTGCGCGATTTAATGGTGAGCGGCGACCGTGTGCAACGTATCGAAGCTATCCTTTCGGGAACCATATCTTTCATCTTCAATAACTTTAAGGGTGATGCCAGTTTCCACGATGTAGTTAAAATGGCACAAGAGGCCGGCTATACCGAACCAGATCCACGCGATGATTTACGTGGTACCGACTTTATGCGTAAGGTATTGATCCTTGCCCGTGATGCAGGTTATGCGATGGAAGCATCAGACATTGTGATCGATAACATCCTGCCGCAATCTTGCCTTGACGCGCAAACTGTCGAAGATTTCTACACGGCACTTAAAAACGAAGACGCGTTCTTTGACGAGCTTAAAAATAAAGCTGAGGCTGAGAAAAAAGTACTGCGTTATGTAGGTAAACTGGATAATGGTAAAGCGAGCATCAGCCTGAAAATGGTTGATGAAAACCATCCGTTCTACATGATGTCGGGTGCGGATAATATTATAGCCTTCACCACAGATCGTTATTACGAACGCCCCATGGTAGTAAAGGGCCCAGGTGCAGGTGCAGAAGTTACCGCTGCAGGTGTATTTGCTGATTTAATAAATGTAGGCGCAAATTAGAAGCCCCCTAACCCCCTGAAGGGGGAACAGAAGTTTGATTTATATGGAAAAAGACATACTAATGCCCGAAGAAATAAATAAAGAACTGCAAGATAAAAGCCTCCCCTTTAGGGGGCGGGGGGGGATCCGCGTTTTTGCACCGGCAACTGTGGCCAATGTGGTTTGTGGTTTCGATGTGCTTGGTTTTGCTGTTGAGGCACCAGGCGATGAGGTGATTATGCGGCTTACCGATAAACCCGGTATTACCATCAGCAAAATTACCGGCGACGACGGCCGCCTGCCACTTAACCCGGCGAAAAATACGGTGAGTGTAAGTGTGCAACATTATTTGAATAGTATCGGTCGGCCTGATATTGGTTTCGATATCGAGTTACATAAAAAAATGCCAATTGGCAGTGGCCTGGGCTCAAGCTCTGCAAGTACCGTGGCTGGTTTGTTTGCCGCCAAAACTTTATTAGGCGACGAAAGCCCCGCCGCCAAACTTTTACCCTTTGCCATGAAAGGCGAAGAAATGGCTTGCGGACACGGCCATGCCGATAACGTTGCCCCGGCACTGATGGGTGGTTTTGTATTGATTCGCAGCTATGATCCATTGGATGTGATTAGATTACCACACCCTAAAGAATTGTACTGTGCCATTGTATTTCCAGATGTGGATGTGCCGACCCGAGAGGCCCGCCAGATTATCCGCAACAGCGTACTACTGAAAGATGCCGTAACCCAATGGGGCAATATTGCAGGCCTGGTAAGCGGATTATACACGGGTGACATCGACCTTATTGGCCGTAGCATGAAAGACGTACTTATTGAACCTGTACGCGCCATGTTGATCCCCGATTTTTACCTAATGCGCGAAATGGCTATGGAAGCCGGTGCGGTTAGTTTCGGTATTTCAGGCTCTGGTCCGTCTGTTTTCGCCTTTACCCGCGATGAGCAAACGGCACATAACATTACCCGTAAACTGCAGGATCATTTAACTAAAATTAAGATCGGCTCACAAACCTATGTATCGCCAATTAATGATACTGGACCAAGGGTTTTAGAATAACCCCTCCTAAATCCTCCCCAAAGGGGAGGACTTTAAAAAAACAATAAATCCGAAATCGAACACCCGAATTCCGAAATCAAAATGAATTTTTACAGTACTAACGATACCACCCACCAGGTGCAATTTAAAGAGGCAGTTTTTAATAGCATGCCACAGGATAAAGGTTTATACATGCCCGAGCGTATCCCGCAACTGGATGATAAATTTTTGCAGAATCTAGACGGGTATACATTGCCCGAAATAGCACTACATGTAGCAACAGCCATGCTGGATGGCGCTATCCCGGCTGATGACCTGAAGGCTATTATCCACGATGCCATTAACTTTTTAGCCCCGGTTGTTAAACTGGAAGAAGAGGTTTACGTGTTGGAATTATTTCACGGGCCATCGCTGGCTTTTAAAGATTTCGGCGCCCGCTTTATGAGCCGGGTAATGAGCTGGTTTTTAGAAAAAGGGGAAAAGCAACTGGATGTACTGGTAGCCACATCGGGCGATACCGGCGGTGCTGTAGCGCTTGGCTTTTTAGGCGTACCCAATACCCGTGTAACCATCCTGTACCCTAAAGGCAAAGTAAGCGAGATCCAGGAACAACAATTAACCACTAACGGGCAAAATATCCGGGCGCTGGAAATTGACGGCACTTTTGATGATTGCCAGGCACTGGTTAAACAAGCCTTTACCGATAAAGAACTGAACGAAAAATTCCGGTTGACATCGGCTAACTCGATTAACATCGCACGTTTAATCCCACAGACTTTTTATTACTTTAATGCCTATGCGCAACTGCTGCGCGAAGGTAAAAGCAAAGTAGTATTTTCGGTTCCAAGCGGCAACTTCGGGAATATTGGTGCAGGATTATTAGCTAGGAAAATGGGCTTGCCGGTTGAACAATTCATTGCCGCAACTAATGCAAATGATACTGTTCCGGCTTATTTAAAAACAGGTGTATATGAACCGAAACCTTCGGTATCAACACTATCAAACGCAATGGATGTGGGGAACCCAAGTAACTGGGCACGTATTGCTGATCTGTTTAAAGAGGATGCATCTGAGCTGAAAGGTTTGATCACTGGTTTTAGCTACGATGATGAGCAAACTAAAGAAGCTATTCAACAGGTTTTCGACCAATATAACTATGTGGTTTGCCCGCATACGGCCATCGCCTGGAAGGCTTTAAAAGAATGGGAAGTTGATGCAAAGCCCGAGGATGTAACCGGCGTATTTTTATCAACCGCACATCCCTGCAAATTTCCGGATGCTTTCCCAGCTAACATTGCAGCAGCTATTAAAGTACCTGAATCTGTAAAAGAACTGGAAGGTAAAGAGAAGCAGGCAGTTGCTTTGGGTAAAGATTTTGAAGGGTTTAAAAAGTTTCTGTTGGAGAATAATTAAATCTTTCATCCCATTTTGTCATTGAGCGATAGCGTGGCAATCTCGTAGCTTTACAGAGCGAATATGTTTGCGACGGGATTGCCACGTCGTTCCTCAAATAATAAAAAATGCAAGTATGATCAACACAATCATCTTCGATCTTGGCGCTGTACTGATTGACTGGAACCCTCGCCATCTCTACAAGCAGCTTTTTAATGATGACGCTGATATGGAACACTTCCTCGCCAATATCGCCACCTCCGATTGGAATGAAGAACAGGATGCGGGCCGAAGCTTGAAAGAAGGTACAGAATGGCTGGTACAGAAACACCCGGAGCATGAAGCCAATATTCGTGCCTTTTATGGCCGATGGGAAGAAATGCTGGGCGAAGCATTTCATGATACGGTTGAAATTTTCAGAAAACTAAAGGCAAGCGGGAATTATAAAATTTATGCCTTAACCAACTGGTCGGCAGAAACATTTGGGATCGCCAAGGATCGGTTTGAATTTTTAAATTGGTTTGATGGTATTGTGGTATCAGGCGATGAGAGGATGCGCAAACCACAACCCGAGTTTTACCAGATACTACTTAACCGCTATCATGTTAAGGCCGAAGAAAGCCTGTTTATTGATGATAACTACCGCAATATATTAGCTGCGAGAAAATTGGGAATAAACAGCATTCATTTTACTTCAGCTACAGAACTGGAGAAACAACTGCCAGACTACGGTGTGACAATATAAAAAAGCGAGATCTTAAAAGATCTCGCTTGCTATGCGTTTAGTTGGCTCGGGGTTACCCATGGTATAAAAGTGTAGTACCGGGGCGCCAAACTCAACCAGTTCTTTACACTGGTTAATCATCCACTCAATACCCACCTCTTTAACTTCTTTATCGTTTTTGCAAGCCTGTACCGCATCGCTCAAATCTTCCGGAATATCAATATGAAATATCTTAGGCAGGTTGATTAATTGTTTAGCTGTGGTCAGCGGTTTTAGGCCTGGTATAATTGGTACATTAATGCCATTTTCACGACATTGGGTAACAAACTGTTTGTACTTGCTGTTGTCGTAAAACATTTGGGTAACCAGGAAATCGGCCCCGCCGTCAACCTTTTGTTTCAGGTATTTGAAATCGGTTTTAAGATTGGGTGCTTCAAAATGTTTTTCGGGATAGGCAGCAACACCAATGCAAAAGTTGGTTTTAAATGAAGTATCCTGGTATTCGTGCAGGTATATCCCGTTATTCATGTTTGCCACCTGCTCCAACAAATCGGTTGCATAACAGTGGCCACCGGGAGTAGGTACAAAGCCAGATTCGCCTTTGCGGGCATCGCCACGTAAAACCAACACATTGTCGATGCCTAAAAATTGCAGGTCTATCAACGCATATTCGGTTTCTTCTTTCGTAAAACCACCGCAAATTAAATGCGGAACGGTATCAACTTTGTATTTATGCATAATAGCCGCACAAACAGCTACTGTACCCGGGCGTTTACGATAAGTAACCTTCTCAAGCAATCCGTTTGCTTTTTCTTTATACACATGATCTTCGCGCGATGATGTAACATCAATAAACGGAGGATTAAACTCCATTAAAGGATCAATCGAGTTAAATATGCCCTGTATGCTCGATCCTTTAACGGGTGGCAGCAGTTCGAAAGAAAAAAGTGTTTTGCCCTTGGCGTTGGCAATATGTTCGGTGATTTTCATTGTTATGGGTGGTCAGATTTAGGAGGTCAGAGGTCGGTGGATGGCTTAATATCAATTAATGATTTATAACGATTAATTAAACCGCTAAGCAGCATTCTGACGCGTTGTAGTTTATCTAATAATAGTTTCAATTTTTCTTCGGGAAGAAAGCCTAAGTCGAAGGACAAATATAGTTGAGTTTCCAATTCATAGGCCGAGCCGCGAGCTATATAAAAAAACTGTAACGAATCTTTACGGTGATTTCTACCACAGCCTTCAGCTACATTAGATGGTATTGAAATTACACAACGTTTTATTTGAGATTGTATGCCAAACATTTCTTCTTTAGGAAACAGCCTTACGTCCTCATAAACTAATTTTACAAGTAGTCTTGCCTCTTTCCATACATCCAGTTCTGTAAAATGTAACATATATAAAGGTTTTTACCGGCCTCCGACCTCAACTCTCCGACAACAGATTAATAATTTATATTCGGCCCGAGCCAGCGTTCAACGGTTTCTAACGACATGTTTTTACGTTTAGCATAATCTTCCACCTGGTCTTTACTGATTTTTCCTAACCCGAAATAGCGGGCCTGCGGATGTGCAAAATAAAAACCGCTTACTGATGCAGCCGGTGTCATGGCCAAACTTTCAGTCAGGTGCATGTGTGCGTTATCTTCAGCTTTAAGTAAATTAAACAAAGTTGTTTTCTCGGTATGGTCCGGGCAGGCCGGATAGCCCGGTGCCGGACGGATACCCTGATATTGTTCTTTTATCAAAGCCTCTGTATCCAATTGCTCTTCTTTGGCATAACCCCAATGTTCCTGACGCACTAATTCGTGCATTTTCTCGGCAAAAGCTTCGGCCAAACGGTCGGCAAGTGCTTTGGCTAAAATGCTGTTATAATCGTCATAATCAGCCTCAAATTTGGCAACCAGTTCGTCGCAGCCAATACCAGTGGTAACAGCAAAGCCGCCAAAATAGTCAGGCACGCCACTATCTTTTGGTGCGATAAAATCAGAAAGCGCATAATAAGGTTCACCCTTTACTTTTTCTGATTGCTGGCGAAGCGTGTGGATTTTAGTTAATAATTGTGTGCGGCTATCGTCGGTATATAATTCAATGTCATCGCCCACACTATTAGCCGGCCAAAAGCCGATTACCCCATTAGCCTGCAGCAGTTTTTCTTTGATGATTTGATCCAGCAATACCTGTGCATCATCATAAAGCTTTTTAGCTTCTTCGCCCACATACTTATCATTAAATATTTTTGGATAGCTGCCCCTTAACTCCCAGGTATGGAAGAAGGGTGTCCAGTCGATATATGGAACGAGTTCTTCTAATGGATAAGTCTCAAAAACCTTAGTGCCTGTAAAGCTTGGTTTTGGTGGGATAGAGCCATTGAGATTGATTTCGCAGCGTTGTTTGCGGGCATCATCAATACTTACAAAGCGTTTATCGCTTCGTTTGTTAAGGTGTGCTTCGCGCGCTTTCTCGTACTCGAGTTTAATCGATTCTATGTATGGGCCTTTGTTTTCCTCGCTCATCAGGTTGCTGCATACGGTAACGCTGCGTGATGCATCCAATACGTGTATGGCCGCCCCCGAATAGTTAGGCGCAATTTTAACAGCAGCATGGATACGGGAAGTAGTTGCACCGCCCACAATTAATGGGATAGTTAATCCTTCACGTTCCATCTCCTTAGCAAAGTGAACCATTTCATCTAACGATGGTGTGATCAAGCCACTGAGGCCGATAATATCTACCTCTTGTTTCCTGGCCTCGTCTAATATACGCTGGGCTGGTACCATCACACCAAGGTCTATCACCTCGAAGTTGTTACAGGCCAGTACTACGCCAACTATGTTTTTACCAATATCGTGTACATCGCCTTTTACTGTGGCCATTAATACCTTGCCTGCGTTTTTGCGCGAGGTGGTATCGGCATTTCTTAATTTCTCTTCTTCAATAAAGGGCAACAAGTAAGCTACCGCCTTTTTCATAACACGGGCCGATTTTACCACCTGTGGCAAAAACATCTTTCCTGCGCCGAATAAGTCACCCACAATATTCATTCCGTTCATCAGCGGGCCCTCGATCACCTCCAATGGTTTGGCAAATTGCTGACGGGCTTCTTCCACGTCGGCATCCAGGTATTCAATAATACCTTTTACCAAAGCATGCGATAAGCGTTCTTCAACCGGGTTGTTACGCCAGGCTTCGTCGCGTACTATTTCTTTGCCTTTACTTTTAATGGTATCGGCATATTCTACCAGTTTTTCCGTGGCTTCGGGGTTGCGGTTTAGTAATACATCTTCAACCTTGGTCAACAGGTCGGCAGGAATCTGCTCATAAACTTCCAGCATACCGGCGTTTACAATTCCCATATCCATACCCGCTTTAATGGCATGGTATAAAAATGCAGAGTGCATGGCTTCGCGTACTACATTATTACCGCGGAACGAAAACGATATATTACTTACGCCACCACTTACTTTGGCCTTTGGCAGGTTTTCTTTAATCCACCGGGTGGCATTAATAAAGTCGACAGCGTAATTGTTGTGCTCCTCTAAACCGGTAGCAACGGTTAAAATGTTTGGATCGAAGATGATATCCTGCGGTGGAAAACCAACTTCATCAACCAATATATCGTATGATCGTTTACAAATCTCGATGCGTCGCTCGTAGGAGTCGGCCTGGCCTTGTTCGTCAAATGCCATTACTACGGTAGCGGCACCGTAACTCATAATTTTACGGGCATACTCTTTAAATTTCTCTTCGCCTTCTTTAAGGGAAATTGAATTCACAATCCCTTTGCCTTGTAAACATTTCAAACCCGCTTCAATAACTGTCCATTTAGATGAATCGACCATGATAGGCAGCTTGGCAATATCAGGCTCAGACGCAACAAGATTCAGGAACTTTACCATCACCTCTTCTGAGTTGATCATCCCCTCGTCCATGTTAATGTCGATCACCTGGGCACCACCTTCTACCTGCTGACGGGCGACGGTAAGGGCTTCCTCATAGTTCTCGGCCAATATCAGCTTAGAGAACTTGGGCGAACCGGTTATGTTGGTACGCTCACCAACGTTTACAAAGTTAGCTTCGGGGGTTATGGTCACTGCCTCTAAACCACTCAAGCGCATGTGCGGCTCAGGATGGGGAATTGGCCTTGGTGGATATAGTGCAGCACGCTCTGCAATGCATTTAATGTGTTCTGGCGTGGTGCCGCAGCAGCCGCCAACAATGTTTACAAAGCCGGCTTTTAAAAAGTCGTCTACTAAATGCGCGGTTTCGTGTGGTTGCTCATCGTAGCCCCCAAATTCGTTAGGCAACCCCGCATTAGGATAGGCCGAAATAAAAACATCGGCTTTTTGCGAAAGCTCTTCAATGTGCGGGCGCATTTCTTTGGCACCCAAAGCACAATTTAAACCAACTGAAAGTAGGTTGGCGTGGCGGATAGAATTCCAGAAAGCCTCAACTGTTTGCCCTGATAAGGTACGGCCAGAAGCATCTGTAATAGTACCCGAAATCATGATCGGTAAGTTTTTACCGGTTTCTTCCGAATAACGTTGTACAGCAAATAAAGCCGCCTTGGCATTTAGGGTATCAAAAATAGTTTCGATTAATATCACATCGCTGCCGCCATCAAATAACCCACGCACCTGAGCATAGTATGCATCTGCCAGATCATCAAATGTAACAGCACGATAACCCGGATCGTTTACATCCGGTGATAGTGATGCTGTACGGTTAGTTGGGCCAACTGCACCAGCCACAAAGCGGCGTTTTTCTGGTGTTTTCAGGTTCCATTCGTCTACCACTTCGCGGGCTATACGGGCACCCTCATAACTCATTTCATAATCCAGCTCCTCCATGTGGTAATCGGCCAGGGAGATACGCTGGGTACTGAAGGTATTGGTTTCAATAATATCTGCACCAGCTTCCAGGTACTCTGCATGGATAGCCTTAATAACATCGGGGCGGGTGAGGTTAAGCAAATCATTATTACCCTTCAAATCTGACGGGTGATCTTTAAACCTGTTGCCACGGAAATCCTCTTCGGTTAATTGGTACCGTTGTATCATGGTACCCATTGCGCCGTCAATTATTAAAATTCTTTTCTGTAATTCTTCTCTGATACTCATTTTTGAGATATGAGATGTGAGATATGAGATTTGAGAAAATACTCAAGCCGCAATACCACATCTTCCAATGTAATTTTACAGAGATACGGGTTTGAGTTAAAGCCGGTTTAATCCAGTCTCAGATCTCAAATCTAATATCTCACATTTAAATAAAGCTTATTCGAAAAAGTCGGTTATATACCATCTGACTTTCGCTTATCTTTCCCAAACGTGTTTGAAGTGTTTGAGTAGAATGCAGCACCTTGTTGGCACAGGTTGCTAAGATTTCGCAGGGTCTAATCCCTCCATCTTTCTCTATAAGCGCAACAAAATTGCACAATAAACTGGTAATATGCAAGTGGTTTGATAGATGTGCCGATATGCGAATGTGCAGATGTGCGAATGATGACAATAGGATGTGTAAATGTGCGAATAAGCAGATGTACAAATGCTCTTTGGTTTGTCATCCAGAGTTATAAAATCCGGGGCCTCTAAGGGTTCAATGACATGTTTGAAAATCAGCCACTTAATAAACATGTCATGGGTAGCGATAGCGAAGGATCTTCTTCGTAATGTAGGTTCTTCGATACTAATTGATGGAGTAAGTACTCTAATGCGTACAATATTGAATAGAGCCAATTATTATATAGGTCGACTTGAGGGGTAGAGTAGTTGCTCTATTGTGAAATTGTAAATGAGCGATGGTATTTCATCGGTTACCGCAGCCCCATGTTACGCTTATACTGCACAGGCATTAGCCACTTGGCCGGTATCCGCTTCACCCGGGTTTAGGGAGGCTGGTTTCTTCGCCCGTCATGCTGAACTTGTTTCAGCACCCCACAGGACACGGTAGTAGACTTTGTATATCGTAGACTTAGCAAGTGGGATGCTGAAACAAGTTTAGCATGAGGGTAGGGAAGTACAAAACAAAAGAGCCGCCTTTTCAGGCAGCTCTTCTTAAAATCCTTATTGCAACTTATTATCTCTTTCTGCCGAAGATTCTTAATAATGATAAGAACAGGTTCAGGAAATCAAGATATAAGGTTAAAGCACCCATGATGGCCATTTTTTTACCAGATGCATCACCATATTCAATACCAGCGCCAATACGTTTCAGTTTTTGCACATCATAAGCAGTTAGGCCGGTAAATACGGCAACGCCTACGTAGCTTAAAATAATGCTCAAGCCTTCGCTGTGTAAAAAGAAGTTTACCACAGTTGCGATAACCATACCAATTAAGCCCATGATCATTAATGAACCGAATTTGGTTAAATCCTGGTGAGTGGTGTAACCGGCTATTGCCATAACGCCAAACACGGCAGATGCAGTAATGAATACACCGGCTACAGAAGCAGCAGTGTAAACTAATAAGATGAAGCTAAGACTAACGCCTAAAAGCGCCGCAAAAGCTACAAATAAAACACCGAGTACCGGGAACGACAAGCGGTTTAAACCGAATGAAATTGCCATTACAAACGCAAAAGGTGCAAACATTAAGATGGTACCTAAGCCAGTATTGTGGCCAGTTGTTGGGTCTATTACCAATGTTAATAAACTTGGTGTACTTGCGAATAAGAATGCGCAAAAGGCAGAAATACCTAAAGCCACAAACATCCACATAAATACGTTAGCTATGAACCTGCGCGATGCTGCAACCTCGTCATCCAATTGGATAACGGTATCGTCGTAGGTGTAATTACGGTTGTTTTCCATTTTTTATATGATATAAATTATTAATCTAAGTTAGTACAAATTTATGAAGAACAAATTAAGTGAGCCTGCGCATCAATTGTTCTTCTATCTTTTTAAATACCTGTAAAGGCTTTAAGGCGCGCCAGTTAAAATCGTCCAGCTCGCCGCCAAAGTTAATGTAATAGTCGATGTTATTACGTTTAAACTCTTCGATCACATGTTCGCGGAAATTAACGCCCGCTATCCAGCCATCCTCCACATCCTGAAACCACTCCTCGTAGTAACAATCGTCAGACGAGTGAAAGTTCAATACATTTTCGCCAATGATTACAAACTTGTTGATGCCGTTATCGATCATCAGTTCAATCAGTTCACGCTTCATCAGCATTACATCGTTATTAATGGCATCGTTCCATTCGCCTATTAATTCAATAATACTGTAATGGCGCTCATAATCGGCATACAGCACTTTTAAATAAAGCGTGTTGGAGCCAAACGAATCCCATTGCGGATGCAACAAATAGTTGTATACCTGCTTATCAAACTCAAACTCATTGTATACGGTAGCGTAGAAAGGCGAAAACTCGTCCTCGGCAGCTACGTAATCATCCCGCCAGCGGTAATATGGTTCTATCTCGTGCATTAGCCCCTCCAACCTCCCCTAAAGGGGAGACTCTATTTTTGTTCGTTATAAAATTCGACCGCTTTACGTACGCTACCGTATTCTTGTAATAATCCGGCAGACGTAACCTCGTCGAGGCCGGTTTCGGTCATAATCATGCGGGTACCGCGGTCAACCAGTTTATGGTTAGTTAACTGCATATCCACCATTTTATTACCTTTTACACGGCCAAGGCGTATCATCACCGTGGTGCTCAGCATGTTTAAAGCAAGCTTTTGTGCGGTACCAGCCTTCATCCTTGTAGAACCAGTTACAAACTCCGGACCAGTCACTATTTCTACCGGATACTGTGCCACTTCGGCCACCGGGCTGCCAGCATTACATACAATGCAGCCGGTTGCCACGCCGTTTTTATTAGCTGTATCTAAACCACCAATTACATAAGGCGTACGGCCCGAGGCTGCTATGCCAACCACCACATCCTTGTCGTTAATATTAAATTCCTGCAAATCTACCCAGGCTTGTTTAGCATCATCTTCGGCAAACTCAACTGCTTTGCGGATAGCGCCGTCGCCACCGGCAATAATGCCAACTACCCAGTCAAACGGTACACCGTAGGTTGGCGGGCACTCAGAGGCATCAACCACACCTAAGCGGCCGCTGGTGCCAGCGCCTATGTAAAATAACCGGCCGCCATTGCTCATTCGGTCTACAACCACATTTACCAATGCTTCTAATTGAGGGAGAGCTTTGGCTACGGCATCGGGCACAGTACGGTCTTGTTCGTTAATGTGTTGCAGTAGTTCGGCCACAGGCATCTGGTCGAGGTTCTGGTAGTATGAGTCTTTTTCGGTAGTGTTTTCCATTGATGTAATCGCTCTAATACAAAATTCAACAAAAAATTAATTAGATGAATTATCAATTAATTAAATAATTATGTTTTGAGTATCAACAATGTAAATTTGCAGGTAACAAAAATGAAACAAACAGCATCTGTAATTTTCAGAACGGTTATTATACTTCTTGCCGGTATTACAATAGGGCTGTTAATTAATAGCCAGGGCTTTATGGCCCGGCAGGTTGCAGGTAACCACAAAATAGATAGCGCATTGCTAATTATTAAACGGCATTATGTTGATACCGTTAATACCGATACTTTAGAAACCAAAGCCATCAGCAGCGTGCTCGAAAAACTCGATCCGCATTCGGTTTTCTTGCGCAGGCAGCAAGCCCAATCTGTTAACGAACGCCTGGAAGGCCGCTTTAACGGCATTGGTATTGAGTATGTTTTGCTGCGCGATACCATGTTTATATCGCAAGTTTACCCGGGCAGCCCGGCAGGTAAAGCAGGTATTGTTAATGGCGACCGGGTAATTACCATCAATTTCAAAAATGCATCGGGCGTTAAGTTGGGCACAGATAGTATTAATAAGTTGATAAGAGGTACGGCAGGTAATAAAGTAGAAATGAGTGTAAAACACTTGCTGAGCGATAAAGCACAACGTTATATGCTGGTGCGTGGCCATGTGCCATTAAGCAGTTTGGATGCCGCTTACCCGCTTACCACACAAGCCGGTTATATTAAGCTAAGCAAGTTTTCTACCACAACCGATAGCGATTTCAGGGTTTCGCTTACCGACCTGCAGAAGAAAGGTGTAAAAAAATTAATTGTTGACTTACGCGGAAATCGTGGTGGTTACCTGGATGCGGCAACAGCTTTGGCCGATGAGTTTTTAATTAAAGATCAGCTGATTGTTTACACACAGGGCGCGCATGAGCAAAGGGTTAACTACTACTCGAGTAACTCGGGCTTGTTTCAGGAAGGCAAAGTAGCTGTGCTGATTGATGAGTACTCGGCTTCTGCCAGTGAAATTGTGGCTGGCGCATTGCAGGACCTGGACCGTGCTGTTATTGTAGGCCGGCGCTCATATGGCAAAGGGTTGGTACAACAGCAGTTCTCTTTTAATGATGGTTCTGCACTTAACCTTACGGTGGCCAGGTATTATACACCATCGGGCAGAAGCATCCAAAAATCATACAAAAATGGGCTGGATGATTATCGTAAAGAAATAAGCAAACGCCAGCAAAACGGTGAGCTAACATCAGCACAAAACAATTTGATGGATACTGCTTTTCGCACGCATGTTTACTATACACACTCGGGCCGTAAGGTTTATGGAGGCGGAGGTATTATGCCCGATGTTTTTGTGCCCGAAGACACAACTGCCAATGTGCGCTTAATAGGAGAGATGGCAGACCGGCAATTATTTACCGCTTACGTGATAGACAAGCTGCAACCCAATTTGGCCCGGCAAGCCACCCAGCAGGGTTTTATTAATCAATTTAATGTAAGCGATAACCAGCTGGACGATTTTATTATTTACGCCTCCAAAACCTTGAAAGAGATGGATTCGCGGGAGATAAGATTAGCGAAACCTCATCTTAAACAATACATCAAAGCTTTTGCTGCGCGTTTTAAATGGGGCGATAATGCTTATTTCGAAGTGTTGAATCAGGACGACGATGGCATTAAAAAAGCACTGACTGCCATAAATTAAAATATTAGACATAAAAAAGCTCCCCGAAACCGGGGAGCTTTTTTATTTTCAACTAACTGAAAGACTATCTGTGGTGACCGTGGTCATCATGATGGTCGTCATGTCCATGATCGCCACCTCTATTTCCATGATCATCATGACCATTTCCATTATGGTTGCCATTGTTATTATGGTTATCACCTTTCCAATGGTTTTGATAATGCTGGTCGCGGCTATCGCGGATTACAGCTTGGTCGCGACGACCTCTGTAACCTGCATATTTAGAGCGATAGGTAGCTGCATTTCTCCAGGGGGTTGGTGAATTTATAACCGCTTTATAACCATGGTATACATCATAGTTGGCATAACGCGGAGGCAATGAGCTAGAGCGAGTCCAGGTGTTGCCATTTAAATATACATACTGATGATTAGGCACATCATAATAAGTGTCGATATCCGGCATGTAATAAAACTCGGCATGGTCGTAACCGGTTGGGCCCCATTCTGGCTGGCTGCCAATATTAAGGCTAAAGCTTATTTGGGCATCGGCTAACTTAGCTGTGAGGCTGCCTACAAGCAGCACTGCAACAAAAAGGATTTTTTTCATTTGGGTAATTTTAAATTCTAACGGAAGCACTTAATAAAACTCCCGGTGTTTTCATAGTTGTTTGTAATTCGGATATATGACAATCTTACTCCCGTAAAGTTTAAGAAATATTTTACGTGCGGTTGTAAACGATTGGTTACAAACACTATTTTCTTCCTTTTAATAACGTGTG
>CAHJXH010000037.1 GCA_903644075.1 Sphingobacteriaceae bacterium
GATTACCTGGGCAGAACCTGCACGGGTAATAATACGGCGGCCAACGGCAACATCATTGGTCATCATGTGCTCAATGCCTCCGTAAGTATCTTCAATATTTTCGCGAACGATGGTGAGGTTGATCGGGATACCGGCTTTTGAGAAAACAGTATCTACACCATTCAATGAGCGAAAATCGCGCTGATTGGCATAAGTGTTCCACACCTTACGGGCGGTAACATTAATACTTTTTACACCCTTTCCTTTTGGGGTTTCCATAGGGCCTTTAAACAATATGCCTAAGTCTTCGATGGTTTCCTTGGCCTTGTCTGTCATACCGGTTGAGTGCCCGGCATCGAAGTACGATTTACCCATTTCAACAACCTCATATTCGAGCGGCACATTTGCTGCTTCAAATACTTTAATCACGGCATCCATTATTTCGGGACCGATACCGTCGCCCTTCGCTACTGCTATTTTAGTTTTCATAGATATTGTCTCTTGCTCGTAAAAACGCTGCAAATATACGGCTAAACACGCAATTTTGAGGCCAAAACGCCTGTGACGCCTGTTTTATGACATCCGCTCAATTATCTATTTATGCGATTATAGCTAACTTGCGCCCCTTATGACTACTAAGTATCTCTTTCAACTATTATTTAAGGCTTTTGCCTTTTCGTTTGCCCTGGCGTTTGTACTGGGTTCTATATACTACATGGTAACCTTTAAAGGGGCCAGTTACATGTCGGCCTTGTCACCAATGGTAGATGGTACTTTACTGCTTACCATGATATTGACCCTCATGTCGTTCGCAACCATGACGCTGGTAAACAGGGCCATTTACGTTAACCTGTTTTTGCGCCTGTTGGTATTTTTTGGCGGTACTGTTGTGTTTATGGTTTATACCTTAATGCACCAAATGAGCGAATCGAACAAGGTCTTTTATGTTACCTGCGGTATTTCGTTTCTTTTAGTACAGGGCATTTTGTACTTCCGGATGATGAGGGCTTATCCGGCTAAGTAAGATTGTACCGGGGGTTCGAATCCCTCCCTCACTACCTTACTCAGATTTACATGTTGTGATATCATTGCATACAACCATCATCGCCTGATGAGCGGTATTTATTAAATTTGTACATGCCTGATTCAGAAAAACTTATAGAACGCATTAAAGCTACTTTCACGCGGGAAGAATTTCCTGCAAAAAGCCTTTTGATAAAAGAAGGTGCTTTAGCCAAAAAGCTTTTCTATATAGAAACAGGCGCTTGCCGCTGTTGGTTCGACACCGACGATGGTAAAGAGGTAACCATGAATTTTGGTTTCGAAGGGAGTTTTGTATCTTCGATGGAAACAATCATCTCGAACGAACCAAGCTGGTATAGCATAGAAACATTGGAACCAACTATTGCCTATAGCATCCCCATCAGTAAGTTTAAAGAGGAAAAAGAAACCTCGAAAGAATTGCAGATATTCTTTGGTGAATTTGTCGAAAAAAGACTTTTGTATTATCAAAAGCTTTTTGTTACCCGTATTAAAAACAACCCCGAAAAAAGGTATCACGAATTACTTGCGCAGCACCCTGAAATTATCCGGCGCGTACCACAACATTATATTGCGTCTTTTTTGGGCATTACGCCCGTGTCACTCAGCCGCATTCGTAATCGTAAATGATTAATTAACAATTGTTATCGTTGGCAGGGTTTACAGAGCATTAATTTTGCATCAACAAAAATCTACAGCGATGAATCAAACCACAGTACTCATCATTGGCGCAGGCCCGGTTGGGCTGACCTTAGCATGCGAAATAGCCCGTCGCAATATCCCTTATCGCATTGTTGAACGCTCGGCATTGCCACCACATGGCTCAAGGGCTAAAGCGCTGCAACCCCGAAGCCTGGAAATATTGAACGACCTGGGCATAGCAGAAACATTAATGCCTTTGGGCTATACCGAACTGCCTTACCGCAAATTTAACGGCAACCAATTGATTGGCGAAACACCCCGTAACGTTTTCCCACGTGAGGATACCAGGTATCCTAAAATTTTGCTGCTTCCACAGTATAAAGTAGAAGAAGCTCTTCGTACAAAACTTAGTGAATTAGGTGGTACCGTAGAATGGGCTACTGAACTTATTGATTTTTCACAAACCGACACAGGCATTACCTGCCGACTGGAAAACCCCAACTGGACAGAAGAATTAACTTGTACTTATATGGTAGCCTGCGATGGCGGTAAAAGCACAACCCGTAAAAAACTGGGCATCAATTTCGTGGGTGAAACACATCAGCACGAGCAGTTATGGGTTGGCGATGTGGAAGTAGAGGGACTAAAACCCGATGCCTGGTATAACTGGCTGAGCCCTAAATATGGTATTGCCTGCGCTCTATTTCCTTTTAAAGATAGTAATAGCTGGCAGCTACAGGCGGTAATGTTGCCAGATGCTGATGGTAATATCCCCGAACCTACGTTGGAAGGCTTTAACCAGCTTTTCAAAGATCGTACACAAATGGAAGGTATTACGTTTACTAACAGTACGTGGCAATCCATTTATCGGGTTAATATCCGCCGGGCCGACCGCTATCGCGTGGGTAACGCATTTATTGCAGGCGATGTGGCGCACTTACATTCTATTGCCGGTGGCATGGGCATGAACACCGGTATACAGGATGCTTATAACCTGGGCTGGAAACTGGCAGCAGTTATCAACGGAGAAGCAAACGATAGCTTATTGGATACTTTTGCAGAAGAACGTATACCAATTGCCGACTGGCTGCTTAAAACAACATCAGAGAACCAGCGGATTATGTTAAATGCCGCAACCGCGGGTAAGGGCGCTTTTGAGACACTCTCTACCAAAGATACTACGCAACTCAACCTCAATTATCGCGACAGTTCATTAAGTGAAAAAAGCAACGCTACGCAAAGCGATCTGCAAACCGGCAACCGTGCACCTGATGTTCATTTAAACGATGGCACCTGGTTATCCGATCAGCTAAGAGGCACAGAATGGGGACTTTTGATATTCGGAAAAGCCGAGATTGAAGCCACTAAAAATCTAAAGATCATTAATGCTGCCGATGAAGCGTTACACAAGGCTTATGGATTATCAGACGGCCTGGTACTAATTCGGCCGGACGGCTACATTGCTTTAATCGCGTCTGATTGGGCTGAGGTGCATAAATACTTCGATAAGTTTCGGTAATCAGATATGAAAACAACAGAATCTGCAAATTTAATAATTGCGTGTTCTGTTGTTTTAAGCGTCGCTTATTCTTCTCTTACCTGATCGGCTTTGGTGCGTTGAAATACGTTTAAGCAAAGCTAAAAATTGATGAATAATATTCAGTTATTGAATATTATTCATTTTTGAAAGATTTGCGGTAAACTTGCATCATCAAATGAAAGCATTTTACGGAGACCTGAAATTAGGCATATTAGGCGGCGGGCAGTTAGGCCGCATGCTGATACAACAAGCTTTAAATTACAACGTTACGGTTAAAGTACTTGACCCTGACCGCGAAGCGCCATGCCGCAAACTGTGCGACGAATTTGTGGTTGGCTCACTGAGCGATTACGAAACTGTTTACAATTTCGGTAAGAAAGTGGACCTGTTGACAATTGAGATTGAGAAAGTAAACGTTGACGCCCTGGAGCAACTGGAACGCGAAGGTGTACAGGTTTATCCGCAACCGCGCGTAATCCGCCTGATACAGGATAAAGGTTTGCAGAAACAATTCTTCAAAGAAAACGATATCCCAACGGCCGAGTTCCAGATCATCTCATCGCCGGATGATTTCAAAAAAACACATATCCCTTTCCCATACATCCAAAAGTTAAGGCGCGATGGTTATGATGGCAAAGGCGTTTATAAAGTGATCGACGAGCAATCGTTAGCCAAAGCTTTTACCGAGCCAAGTTTGATTGAACGCTGGATAGATTTCGAAAAAGAAATTGCTGTAATAGTTGCCCGCAACGAGAATGGTGATATTAAAACCTTCCCGATGGTGGAAATGGAGTTTAACCCCGAAGCCAACCTGGTTGAGTTTTTAATCGCTCCTTCTACCCTACCATTCGAAGTACATGAGCAAGCCGAGCAAATAGCACGCAATATTGCATCACAGCTTAAAATAGTTGGCCTGCTGGCTGTTGAAATGTTTTTAGATAAACATGGCCGCATATTGGTTAATGAGCTGGCACCGCGCCCGCATAATAGCGGCCACCAAACTATTGAAGGTAATATAGTATCACAGTTTGAGCAGCATTTACGCGCGATCTTCAACCAGCCATTGGGTGAAACTGATTGCCTGAACAATGCCATTATGATTAACCTTTTAGGTGAAGCCGGCCACGAAGGCCCGGCCGTTTACCAGGGTATCGAGAAAGCATTGAAATGCCCGGGTGTATACATCCACCTGTATGGCAAAGCGTTGACCAAACCTTTCCGCAAAATGGGGCATATTACTATCGTTGATGCAGACCGTGAGAAAGCTATTGAGCGTGCGCGTTACGTGCAGGATATATTGAAAGTAGTGTCTTAGTTTAAGAGAGTCAAGAATCGGGAATTGGGAATCGAGACATTTTTCGGCGATAAAATTGAATGAAATAAAGCTATATAAGTCGAAATGGAAGGCAATTAGATTAATGCTGATCTGTTTGCCATTTATACTGGGAGGCTTGTGGCTCATTTATAATCAGCATAGTTTAATTGGATGGCTTTGTTTTGGCTTTTTTAGCCTGGGAATTGTGGTTGGGGTCATCAATTTATTGGATAGGAAACCGCAGATTATCATTAACGAAACCGGTGTTTTCGACCGATCTGCCTATAAAGATTTCATCAACTGGGATATTATAGACCATGCCTATTGGAACACATCGTACAAACAAGCATTTGTTTGCCTTATTATTAAGGATGAGTTTAAGCATTTGATTGAAGGAAACGAAAAACTACGGGAGCTATCCAAAGCTATGGGCTACGAAGAAATAAACATCGATCTTGGCCCTGTACGCAATATCGACCACGAAAAATTAACTGGTTTAATCGTAAACTTGGCCAGTGCTAAACCTGCCGAAAGGGGCAGCTTAATTAATAAAACCATACACCGATCTACAGATCAAAAACAGATATAAACCAATGAGCGCTAAAATCGGAATCATCATGGGCAGCAAGTCCGACCTACATATTATGCAGGATGCTGCTGATGTGTTAAAAGAGTTAGGTGTTGATTATGAAATTACCGTGGTATCGGCCCACCGCACACCCGATCGTATGTTCAGCTATGCTAAATCAGCTGCAGATCGTGGGTTGAAGGTGATCATAGCTGGTGCTGGTGGTGCAGCGCACTTACCGGGTATGGTGGCTTCGTTAACGCACTTACCAGTAATTGGTGTGCCTGTAAAATCGAGCAATTCTATCGATGGATGGGATTCGGTATTGTCTATCCTTCAAATGCCTAACGGTATCCCGGTTGCAACTGTGGCATTAAATGCAGCAAAAAATGCAGGCATATTAGCTGCACAAATCTTATCTACCGGCGACGAATACATCACCCAGAACCTCATTAAGTACAAAGCAGAGTTGGCCAGTAAGGTAGAAGAATCGGCTAAAGGGATGAAGAATGAAGGGTATCCTTCTGGGTATGATGCATAGGGTTTGACGTGGGACGTTATACGTTTGACGTTTCTCTACCGCTGTCGAAGTTTAGCGCAGCGTAACTTGTGACTTAACTATTGTAAGCCTTCAGCTTACGTAAGGTGAAACCTTACCCAGCATTACCACAAGTTGGAAACTTGCGGTAGCGTTGGGATTTAGAAAAATCCAGACAACTGATAACTGACAACCGACTCCTATTTGCGAACCGAAGTTGGCACCCAGGTAGGTTTCTTATCTATAAGTTTTTTGGTATACACAGCCGTGTAGTTTTTATTCTCGCCATCCTCCTTTAGGGTAACCATAACATCAACCGTTTTTCCGAAGTCGTAGTCTTCAAGCGAAAATAATAAATCGACTGTATTATCAGCTTCCTTAAATATCTGAGTGTCTGTGTGCATTGTCAAATGTACCATAACTAATCTGCATTTACTGGTTTAATCATTTATCGAAGAAACTCCGATAACTGACAACTGACAACTAATTCAACGCCGGATTTTCCGGAAAATTAGCAATGTGTGCATAACGCTGGCCCAAGCCTATTACTACTTCTTTCCACAGGTTTTGCTCGTCGTGGGTAAAAACAATATCGGGGCTAAATTTATTGGCTACAATCCAGGTATCTTCTGCCAATTCAATATCGAGCTGGCCGGCTGTCCAGCCAGAATATCCGGCAAAGAATTTAATCTCGTCATCCTTCAACTGGTAGGTGTTAATCAGTTCTTTCACTTGCTCAAAATCGCCGCTCCAGTATATGCCGTCCCATATTTCGGTACCACCGGTAATTTTATCGGGGCAGCGGTGTATGAAGTGCAGGGTGTTGTTGGCAACCGGCCCGCCAACATAAACAGGCAGTTCTGAGTAAGAAATATCAGGCAGCAAATCGCCAATCATGTATTCACTCTGATGGTTGAGCACAAAACCCATTGCACCGAATTCGGAGTACTCGGTCAGTAATATTACAGACCGTTTAAAGTTCGGGTCCATCATAAACGGTTCCGAAATTAGCAAACGGCCGGCCGCGGCAGAAATAGTGCTAAGCATACAGTTGAATTTAAATTATAACACAAACGTTAAATTAATGTTCTTTTTTAATAACGTTGTATACAACGCAACGGATTTATAAAATATTACTAAACCGTATTTGTAGATTTGCATCACAATGAGCCAAAAAGATATACAAGACCTGAGACAGGATTACCGAGCGGCATCCCTGTCGGAACAAGATATTAAGCAAGATCCCTTTATCCAGTTTGATAGCTGGTTTAACCAGGCACGCGCATCAGAAATGCACGAGCCTAACGCCATGAACCTTGCTACGGCAACTACAGATGGTCGGCCTTCATCGCGTATTGTATTGCTGAAAGGCTACAACGCCGAAGGCTTTATATTTTATACTAACTACCTGAGCCGTAAAGGTAAAGAAATTGCGAAAAATCCGCTGGGTGCCATCACATTTTGGTGGGGGCCGCTGGAGCGCCAGATCCGCATTGAAGGCACTATCGAAAAAATAAGCAAATACGATTCTGAAGCTTATTTCCTTTCGCGCCCTAAAGGCAGCCAGATAGGCGCTGTGGTTTCGCCGCAAAGCCAGGAAATTGAAGGCCGTGAAGGACTGGAAGAAAAATGGAAACAACTGGAAAAAGAGTACGAAGATAAAGATGTGGCAAAGCCTGCACACTGGGGTGGCTATATTTTAAAACCACGTTTATTTGAGTTTTGGCAAGGCCGCACCAGTCGCTTACATGACCGTATTATATTTAAAAGGGCTGATAAAAGTAACTGGAAAATCGTTCGCCTTGCGCCATGATGCTTTCTGAAATTAAAGACTTGCTCATCAGCAAATTTGGCAGCGAGGTTATTGTTGGCGAAGAGGCAGGCGTTTTACAGCCTGCTCTACTTATCGCCCCAAGCCGCATTGCTGAAGTTTGCCGTGAGTTAAGGGATAATGAAGCTACTTACTTCGATTACCTATCGTGCCTAACCGGTGTTGATTATGGTGTTGAAGCCGGTAAATTCGGCGTGGTTTATAATCTGGCATCTATCCCCTACCAAACGCAGTTGACTTTAAAAATCAGTATTGAGCATGGTCGGGACGTGGAAGATCTGCCCACATTTCCCAGCCTTGTCGACGTTTATAAAACCGCCGACTGGCATGAGCGTGAGACTTATGACCTGTTAGGGATCTTTTTTGAAGGTCACCCCGATTTACGCAGAATACTTTTACCTGATGATTGGGAAGGCTTCCCGATGAGGAAGGACTATCAGGCTGCTGAGTATTATAAGGGAATAAAGATAGATTAAGTCCCCTAAAGGGATAATTTGTCATTCAGAGCGACAGCGAAGAATCTTCTGCTGTAAACAAGTAGCTTTACAAGACGAAGAAGATGTTTCACTATCGTTCAAGATGACAAAATGGAGAGGGAGAACAAGTGTCTCCCATTTTGTCATTGCGAGGTACGAAGCAATCTCGTAGCTATGCAGATCGAATAACATGCGACGAGGTTGCTTCGTACCTCGCAATGACAACCAATATAAATCAGAAATGACTAATAAAGCATTTGATCTATATCAACAAAAAATAACCACCGCCGCTACCCAAGACATGGTGCTTAACATGGGGCCGCAGCACCCGTCAACGCACGGGGTTTTGCGGTTGGAGCTAATTACCGATGGCGAGATTGTGAAAGAAGCAATCCCGCATTTGGGGTATCTGCACCGTTGCTTTGAGAAACATGCCGAGGCGCTTACCTATCAGCAAACCATCCCATTTACGGATAGGATGGATTACCTGGCTTCGATGAATAACAGCCATGCCTGGGTTATGGGTGTTGAGCGGATGCTGGGCATTGATCAGGATATTCCCAAACGCATCGAATATATCCGTGTGCTGGTTTGCGAACTGAACCGTATTGCATCGCACCTTATTGCCCTGGGTACTTATGGTATCGATATTGGCGCCTTTACCCCTTTCTTATGGTGTTTCCGCGACCGCGAACATATTATGGGGATGCTGGAGTGGGCTTCGGGTTCGCGCCTGTTATATAATTATATCTGGATCGGAGGTCTATTTTACGACCTGCCGGTTGGCTTCGAAGAACGTTGCGCCGAGTTTGTAACCTATTTTAAGCCCAAGCTAAAAGAGCTTAACGAACTGCTTACCGATAACCAGATCTTCATTAAACGTACCGCTAACGTTGGTGTATTGCCTTTAGATGTAGCCATTAATTACGGTTGCTCTGGCCCGGTGCTGCGTGGCTCGGGTGTTAAGTGGGATTTACGCCGGATTGATAATTACTCGGCCTATCCTGAACTTGATTTCGAGATTCCGATCGGCAAAGGGGAAATGGGTACCGTGGGCGATTGCTGGGACCGATACAAAGTACGCGTAGATGAAATTGCCGAATCGTTAAAAATAATTGAGCAGTGTGTTGAACGCCTGCAGAAAGACCTGAAACGCACGCCCGATTTTGATCCTCGTGCTAAAATGCCCCGCAAAATTACCCCCAAAGCGCAAGACTATTACATGCGCGCCGAAGGTGCCCGTGGCGAAGTGGGTTTCTACTTTATGGCCGATGGCAAAACCGAAATCCCCTTCCGGGTTAAAGCACGCGGGCCGAGCTTTAATAACCTGTCTGTAATATCCGAGCTTTCCAAAGGTGTTATGATTGCCGATCTGATTGCCATTTTGGGATCTATTGATATTGTGCTGGGGGAAGTAGACCGTTAAAAGAGTCAAGAATAGGGAATCAAGAATCAAGATTTTCCCTTTACACAAGACACAAAGTATTGTGTCTCTACGTTTTCTTGTTATCCTGAGCGATAGCGAATGGATCTTCTTCGCCGTACCAAAGGATGTCATGCTGAGGCCACTCGAAGCATGGTGGGCAGGCCTCTGCGCGCGACACTTCGAGTACCTCAGTGTGACAGGCCAGTCTTTCATAAAAAAAGCCCCTTTACAGGAGCTTTTAATATTCGTATAATATAATAGTGGGTTGCTTAGTGGCTGTATACCTTAATCTGGTATACATAGTTTTGCAGTTTTTTAATCTGCTGTTTACGGCTTAGGCTTGCCAAAGTATTTTTGCTGTTAAGCGTAGGTTTTTTATTAACAGAATCCACAGGCATGTTTTTAATAGCCTTAACCAGGTATTCTGATTTTACAGCGAAAGAACTGCCATCCATGTGCGAATCTTTACCACTGATTATACCGATAATATTACCTTTATTATCAAGCAGCGGGCCTCCGCTATTTCCCGGGTTAACAGGGATTGAAACCTGGTAAGATGTGCTATCATCTTTGTAGCCGGTAGATGATGACAGGTAACCTTTATCATACACCGCATTATTACGCGGGTAACCTAAGGTATAAACATCTTCACCCAAATCACTGCCTACACGCTCTATGGCATAAGGCAAGGGGTTTAAACTCTTAAATGTAGAATCATCAATCCTTAATAAAGCAACATCGTATTGCGGTTCGCTGTAAATAATGCGGGCGTGGTAATTTTCACCTGCTGCATTTTGTACGTAAACCGAATCTGCATCTTTAACCACATGGTAGTTGGTTACCACATAACCGTTAGTTGATACGGCAAAGCCGGTTCCGCCAAACCTTGCAGGGTCAATAATTTTATGTCCACTTTTAATATCGTGTATTAAAGCATCGGTTGATTTACTGAGCTTTTCGTTACTTCGTTTATAACTTTCTAACTGCATACGCAATTGTGTATAGTTAGAATCGTGCCCGGCAAAGTATCCTGTAAAAAACAGCGTAGCCAGCATAGCAAATATAGCTATCGATGCTGCCACAGATATTTTTGAGTGATGGTTACGCCACAAAGTTACCACCCACGATGGCTGAATGGTTAATTCCTCCTTAAGTGCGTGTACATCTATTTCCTGGTGTATGGCGTTTAACCGTTGCTCAAGCTCGCGGCGCTCGTTGTATTGCTTTAACAATCCAACAAACTGGCGTTGCTCACTCACCTGGCGCTCAACATTGGCATCGTTTTTACGAAGCACATCAAAAGCCGAACGCTCATCGCGGCTCATCTCGCCGTTCAGGTAACGTTCAATCTCGTCGTGTAACTGCCTGTCGTTCATAATCTCCCTTTCCTTTTAATTATGCTGAAAAAATAACTTCTTCAGCCTTTGCAAACATTTATATTTCTGCGTTTTGGCATTGTCTGCATTGGTATATCCAAAACGCTCACAAATCTCCTGCATGGATTTGTCGTGCATGTAAAAATCTTCAATAATGGTTTTGCAGGGTTCGCCAAGTAAAGCTAATGCGCCTTCCATCTTGGTAAACTGCAAATCGCGGTCGGTTTGTTTATCTACTTCATCTTCCACGGGTAAATAATCCTGAAAATCCCGGATGTCGCCATCAAAACGGCTCATCTGGTTTAATCTTTTCAGCCATAAACGCCTGCAAACCGAGTAAATAAATGTTTTAAGCTTACTGCTTAATTCAAAATTTCCACTCTTAATTTTATTATAAAGAACGATGATAGCTTCCTGGTAAATGTCCTTTGCATCATCTGCAGAACCGTTATTGTTGATAATAAGCTGCAAAACCATCGGAAAGTATGCAACGTATAACCGCTCTAAAACGATTTCTGAATTATTAAGGATGCCGAGTATTACCTCACTATCTGTTGGTGCTGAACCTTTTAAGAATTTACTCACTATTAATACCTTTTATTGGGAATGGTAACCCATGATTGCCAAAAATAATTAAATAATTAATTAGCTAATTTGTTAATTCGGTAATTTGTCAATGCTAAGCAATTCATTCGGTATTTTGAAAATTTGAAATTTTATCGATGCCGAAAAATCCTTGATAATTAGGTAATTGATTCGATCATTGACAAATTAGCTAATTGCCGAACCAACAAATTAAAAAAACTTCCCCTCCCCAGGGTTACCTTTTGATGTTTTGGGTATTAACAGATGGTAACTTTTAAAACTTTAAAATAAATTATTATGAAAAACATCGTAAAATTAGCTTTCGCAGCAGTAGTAGCATTATCATTCGCAGCTTGTTCAGGTAGCAAAACTACTTCAACTACAGATTCAACTAAAGTTGATTCTACTGCAACTGTAACTACTGTTGATTCTACTGCTAAAGTTGATTCAGCTAAAGCTGATACTACTGCAAAGGATTCTACTAAAAAAATGTAATTCCTTACAGATCTTAAGATCTTTTGAAAAAGGTAACCTCACAAGGGTTACCTTTTTCTTTTTATAGTATTAACAATAAATTAAACATACCGCCACCATGAAAAACTTAGTAAAAAATGCCCTTGTTATTGCAGCAGTATCTGCATCGTTAGTAGCTTGTAAAGGTAAAGGTTCTGCAAACGGCAGCGATACTGCTAAAGCAGATTCATCAGTTTCTACTTCTGTAGATACAACTATTAAAGTTGATACTGCAAAGAAAGATAGCCTTGTTAAATCTGATACAACTGTAACTAAGAAAACAACTGTTAAAGCAGTAGATAAAAAAGACAGCACCAAGAAACAATAATTGCCCCTGGCAATAAAAAAGGATAATTGTTAAAATACTTTCAATTTATACGGTTACCTTTTTCAATTCTCGGTATTAAAGAAAAAACTATTAATCACTTTTTAAAAATTTTCAAAATGAAAAATGCATTCAAATTAGGCGCTGTAGCGTTATTTCTTTCTGCTTCAATGGTAGCTTGTAAAGGTTCTGGTTCAACTACTACTACTGATTCTACTAAAAAAGATTCAACTGTAGCTGTTGATTCAACTGTTAAAACTGACTCTGTAAAAAAAGACAGCGTTAAAGTTGACTCTACTAAAAAAGACTCTACTAAGAAAATGTAATTCCACATTTCTTAGGAAAACAAGAAAGGCCCTGATGATTTCGGGGCCTTTCTTGTTTTATATGGTTTCGGTATTCGATCTCCAACAGAACGAATAGCGCATAAACACAAAAGCCCCGGCCTAAAGCAGACCGGGGCTTTTATTATATCATTAAATTATTTCTTAGCAGTAGTATCTTTTGCAGCCGGTGCAGGTGCAGCCGCAGCACTTGGTGCAATATTAACTGTGCGCACTTTCATCTTGGTAGTATCTTTAGCTACCAATACACCACCAGAAGCATCGTTAGAAACTTGTGTACCGTTGCTCATTTGATGAGTAACCGCAGATGTATCTACATTAAGCTGGCGGAATGCCGGGTTATCTGTAGTTGAATCGGGCGCATTGTTTGGACTATGATCGCCACTGCAAGCGCTGAAAGCACAGCTCGCAACTGCTGCCAATAATATTAATTTGTAATTTTTCATCTATGTTGCTTGTGTTATAAATTCTGCACAATATTAAGCACTTTTAACAAAAAAAAAGCATACTGGTTAAACCAATATGCTTTTAATATGCATTCTAAACTACAATGAGTTAAGCATTTTCGTATTGATCGCGCAATTGTTTGATTTCATCGTGCGTTGCATCGATAGAAGATTTCTGATTAATCAGTATATCTTTAATATAAGCTGGTAAATGCTCAGACTCAATGGCAGTTTGGTACGCTTTTTTAATAGCATCCTCACCAAATTCGCATTCTTCTAAAACGCTTTTAGTGCTGTTGCTTGTAAAAGCAGCTTTAACCTGTAACCAGGTTCTGTGTAAAGAACCACTGGTGCTGGTCGTGTTTTCAATATCGGCACCTAGTACTTCAATTTCGGTACCTATTTCCAATTTGTAGTTGTGGCTATCGCCGATGATGCTGGTGAAAAGCGCTTTCAGATCCTCCTGGCCTTCGCCAATATCTTTGGTTGCTTTTTCGTAGCCTTCTATACGGTCATTGTTGATTTGTACTAAATCGTTTAATGTTTCAATTGTTGCTTTTGTGTTTTCCATGATAATAATGTGTTCTTAATTAACGGTATGAAGCCGTTATTGTTTACTAATAATTAATAAATTTTCCTTTAGTTTTTACCTCTGAATAAAGAAATCAACCAGATAATAATCAGGATAACTACAACTACGGCTATAATGCCAACTGCTGCGCCGGCTTTAAAAATACCGCCAACAACTGCACAGCTATTCATTAACATCATAGCCAGTGCGAAAAATAATACGGGTAAACGTTTCATAAGGGTTTTAAATAAGTGATGTGCCTAACAAATACAATAACTATACCTGTTTGGCACATCTACTTAAAAAATAGCGGTTGGTGTTAAGAAATTATTTACCGAATGCGCTTTTTAGCTGATTTACAGCATAAGTTTCGGCATCTTTTGCCTCAGGCACTACTGCACCCATGCCAAAAAACTCGTGCGTAACGCCATCGTAGTTTTTAGTGTCCACTTTTACACCCACTGCTTTCAATTTATCGGCCAGGGCCATACCCTCACTTTGCAGCGGATCAATCTCATCTGTAATAATGGTGGTAGGTGGCAAACCCTTTAAATTGGCAGCAACCAGGTTAATGCGCGGGTCTTTACCTTCGGCCATGCTGTTAAGGTAGTTTTTAACAAACCACATCATCATTGGCTTATCTAAAGGTTTTGCGGCTGCATTTTTAACATAAGATGATGTGCCCATATCTGATCCTGCTACCGGGTAAACCGCTAAAATTGCAGTTGGCAGCATAATGCCTTTATCGCGGGCCATAATAGCCATGTTTACGGCCAGGTTACCACCGGCACTTTCGCCGGCTACGGCAATCTTTTTAGGGTCGCCTTTAATAGAGGCCGCATTTTTAACCACCCACTCATAAGCAGCATAAGAATCGTTATGCGCTGTTGGGAATTTATGCTCAGGGGCTAAACGGTAAGCTACCGATACCACCACTGCTCCCACTTTATCAGCAAGGGTTTTGGCCGATGCATCATATACATCAATATTGGCAATCACAAAACCACCGCCGTGATAATACACAATAACCGGGAACGGCCCATTACCTGTTTTAGGCGTATAAATACGTAAATGGATATTACCACCAGCAACAGGGATCTCTTTGCCTGTGGTATCTACATTAGCCGGAGGTGTTGGGATGTTGAACTTTTTCATCACATCCATTACGGCATCAGTAGCGGTGTGATTTTTGCGTGCTTCAACAGCGGTTAAACTTGGGATTGGTTTATCGCCATAACTGGCTAGCTGCTCAATTACGGCCTGCATTTGTGGTTTTATATCAGGTGCGAAAGCCGGCTTTGGTCCGGTAGGTTTAACATCGGCAGCGGTGCCACCTTTGGTGCTGTCTACTTTAACGGTGCTGTCTTTAGTAACCGTTGTACTATCGGTAGTTTTTAATGTGGTGCTGCTTTTACAGGCAACCGTAAACGAAGTAACTACGGCCAAACCAAGTGCGGCCATTTTTAAATAGCCGGCCTTGCCCGCTATATTTGTGTTAGATTGATTAGTTTTAGTTTTCATAAGTGTTTGTAAAATATCTAATAAACTACACTTATAAAACAATGTTTAAACTATAAGGCAACATAGCAATAGCTTATAGTTGTAATAGCCAAATATCCAGCCTGATCACATTAGCCAAACTTATGCCCGCTTGCCCTGTATTATCTTAATACAAACTAAAATATCATGGGCAACACAACATCAACCCTGTTAAATATATTCGTCATCTTATTCCTGGTATGGCTGGTAGTGCTTATTATAGCTATATACACGCTGTTTCGCCGGAGGGATATTTTCCTGCCTGTAAAAGCTTTCTGGGGGGCGGTGCTTTTCTTTGCACCGGTGGTGGGATTGATTTTTTATTTAATTTACGGTGTGAGAAGAAATCACCGTAACGACATCACCCAGTATTAATTACACGGGCTATTCACAAATCTGATTAATCCAGGTTTACCCCTTATCAGCGTTTTGCAAATAGCACTGACAGTAGTTTTCCCCTTAATAAGGGGAATGCATCAGCATTGCTAACATCACTGACTTTAATAAGGGGTAGACTTTCAAATTACCAGTGCACTGCCGGTATTAACTATACCGAGCGATGATACAATTGCCTTAATTTTCCTTTGGCTTGCTCCAACGGTTCTTTTTCTTTCTTAGTGAGATTCTTGCCTGCACGGTTGATGTAGAAATTCAACATCGACATGGCCGACTGGAATGGCGATGCCTTTCGCTTGTGGCTTTCATCAGCTGAGTGCTTTAATGATTTGGCAATCCGTGTGGGATCTTTCGATTTAAAAACTTCTTTCTTCAGGTCGAGCGCGTCGCTAGTCTCGGTTACTTTGGCCGACCATTTCTTTTTTCCATTGCTCTTTTTCATAAATATCTTTCTCCTCCTTGTTTTATAACAGGCAACTTTTACATTTGTTGATCTGACATTAACATCCATTTCTATGAATACCCTGCTCTCGCTTCAACATATCAATGCCGCCATCCAGAACCAGAAAATATTAGATAATATTACTTTAAACATCACTCAAGGCCATCACTGGGCTATTATCGGCAAAAGTGGATCAGGCAAAAGCGTGCTGTTGAAAGCTATGATCGGCAAGCAGGGAATTTCGGGCGGAAGTATTTCTTACAACTTTAAATCATCAGATGATCTTATCAATACCGCCGAACCACTGGCTTCGCAGCGCATGGCATTGATTGAGTCGCGCCATCATTTTAAGAATTTCTCTAATACTTTCGACTTTTACTACCAGCAACGATACAACTCTTCCGATTCGGAAGATGCGCTAACCGTTGAGCAATATTTATCAGCCATTCTCGCCCATGTTACCGAAGAACATTACTGGACGCTGGAGAAAGCAGTTGACCGTCTTCGCCTCACAGACCTGTACCACAAGGAACTCATCAAACTCTCTAACGGGGAAACTAAACGTTTAAGAATTGCCGCTGCTTTAGTGAAGAATCCTACCCTGCTGTTATTAGATCAGCCATTAACCGGCCTCGATGTAAACTCGCGCCAATACTTTAACACGTTGTTACAGGAGATTGCAGATTCTGGCGTAACCTTAATAATGGCAACATCGCCTAACGAAATCCCCGACATTATACAAACAGTTGCCGTACTGGAAGATGGCAAACTAACCCAAACTCTCAGCCCTGCCGAAGTTGCCGAACATAACTTCGCCTGGGCAAGCAGCACGCCCGATGTGGATGAGGCAGAAATTGAATCGTTACTAAGCCTGACTGTGAACCCAACCTTCGAGTGGATCATCAAAATGGATAATGTTAGTGTGCGATACGGCGACATCCAAGTGTTACACAACATAAACTGGCAGGTAAAACAAGGTGAACGCTGGGCCTTACTCGGCCCGAATGGCGCGGGAAAATCGACCTTATTAAGTTTGGCTTATGGCGATAACCCCCAAGCTTATGCCAATGATATTATCCTGTTCGACAAAAAGCGGGGCACCGGGGAGAGCATCTGGGATATTAAACGCAAATGTGGTTTTGTATCGCCCGAGTTATATCAGTTTTTCCCGATGGATAATAGCTGTGCGCAGGTAATTGAGTCTGGTTTTTACGATACGTTAGGTTTGTTCCGCCAAAGCGAACCCAGTCGGGCAGCAATTGCCTTACGTTGGATGAAGGTTTTTAACATCGATAAATACGCCCGCCAGCTATTGAAGAATGTACCCGCGAGCGCACAACGCCTATGCTTGCTGGCCCGCGCCCTGGTTAAAAATCCTACCCTTTTGATATTGGATGAACCCTGCCAGGGTATGGACGATCAGCAACAGCAATTATTTAAGCATTTGGTTGATACCATTTGCAGCAAAAGCAACATCACCCTGATATATGTAACGCATTACGCGCATGAGATACCGAATGCGGTAGATAGGGAATTAAGATTAAATAAGGGAGAAGTTGTAGATTAGGGGAAACCTTGTTGAATGAAACGCTTCGCCATTTTTGCCATTCTTGCAATCCTTTACCTTAAGGCTAACGCCCAAGCTATTGCTATTATTAATGATAAGGATGGTTTTGTAAATGTGAGAAAAGGCAAAAGCAACCATTCGCCCGTTGTTGGCAAGATTTATAAAGGCGATCTTTTTACTTTTTATGAAGATGGTAAATCGGGTTGGGTTAATGTATTTCAAAGCTTTGAAAATAAGCCTGGGTCAGATTTGCAAGGATATGTATCTGCAAATAGAATTTTCCCCATCAGTAAATTCAACTCTATACAAAGCGTAAAAGCATTTAGGGATAGCAGCATAGCACATAATGATACATTAAATATTGTTGTAAAAGCTTCACCATTTAGGCGCAAAAACCACAGGCTGACTTTTAGTAAGATTACAGCAGAAAACACAAAACCAGCGCTTACAAAAATTGATGGGAAAACTATTTTAGGTACAGACGGCGAATTACCTCACAAAGCAATTGCTGATTTAAAGATTAAGCTAAATGGCCAATTTTTGTTAATACCTAAAAGTGCTTTTAACGATTTGTACGAACCCGGCCTTGCTTCGTTAGAAGTTTATTTTGGCCGGGATAATACAATTTATATTGAAATGGATAACAGTGATGGGGCCGGTTCTTATTCTGTTGTTTGGGTTATTAGAAACAACAAGTACATTAAAAGGTACATTGATCAAGTATGGTTTAATGTTTAGGAAATGCAATTTGACTTCAATCTTATATAGCACTTGCCTATTAATGCCACAACTATGTATCTTTGTTATATGAATACAGCTGATCTGTTACAACGCGCGTTGCAGTTTGATTTTTTGAGCCAGGAAGAAGGCGTTTATTTATATGAACATGCTTCGACCACGGATTTAATGTACACTGCCAACGAACTGCGTAAAATACAGGTGCCACATGGCAAAGTAACCTGGCAGATAGATCGTAACGTTAATACCACCAACGTTTGTATTGCCAACTGTAAGTTCTGTAATTTCTTCCGTCGCCCCGGCCACGAGGATAGCTACATTACCGACATTGAGACTTACAAACGCAAAATAGAAGAAACCTTTAAATTCGGCGGAGACCAGCTTTTGCTGCAAGGCGGCCACCATCCCGATTTAGGCCTCGCTTTCTATACCGATCTTTTTAGAAAACTAAAAGAGTTATACCCTTCACTTAAACTGCACTCTTTAGGCCCACCCGAAATTGCCCACGTTGCCAAACTGGAAAACATGAGCCATATCGATGTACTACGCGCCATGAAAGAGGCAGGACTTGATTCGCTCCCAGGCGCAGGTGCCGAGATTTTGAACGACCGTGTGCGTCGCTTAATTTCAAAAGGTAAATGCGGTGGTAAAGAATGGCTGGACGTTATGCGTGCGGCACATCAACTAAACTTACCATCATCAGCCACCATGATGTTTGGCCATGTAGAAACCATCGAAGAGCGCTTTGAGCATTTGGTATGGGTTCGCCAGGTACAATCAGAAAAACCGGAAGGTCATTATGGCTTCACCGCATTTATTCCATGGCCTTTCCAGGATGATGGTACGCTTTTGCGTAAAGTACGTGGCATCACCAACAACGTAACCGGCGACGAGTACATCCGCATGATTGCCCTTTGCCGTATTATGCTGCCGAACATTAAAAACATCCAGGCATCGTGGTTAACAGTAGGTAAACAGGTTGCACAAATTTGCTTACACGCGGGCGCTAACGATTTCGGTTCTATCATGATCGAAGAAAACGTGGTATCTGCAGCAGGTGCACCTCACCGTTTCACCGCCAAAGGTATCCAGACTGCCATTGAAGAGGCTGGCTTTGAATCGCAACTGCGCAACCAGAAATATGAGTGGCGCGAGTTGCCAGCGGAACTGGAAGAGCAGGTGATTGATTATTAACCTCTCCCCAGCCCTCTCCAAAGGAGAGGGAGGTTAATAATAGAACGTCATGCTGAACTTGTTTCAGCACCCCATGGGAGAGATTTACATCTTGCATAGTTCGCTTTGTATGTGGGTTGCCGAAATAAATTCGGCATGACGGGCGAATAATATTTATAGATTTATCCTCTATGAAAACACTCCGAGATCTCCTCCTTCTGGGCGACCCGCGATTATATGAAGTCTGCGAACCTATCCTACAATCAGAATTATCATTAGTTAAAACATGGGTGGCCGATCTGGATAATGTGATGAAAGAAGTAAGGGCTAAGCATGGTTTCGGCCGTGCCATTGCTGCACCGCAGTTAGGCATTATGAAAAGGTTGATCTACATGAATATCGATAAACCCATCGTTTTCATTAACCCCGAACTGACTGATTTAAGTAAAGACCTCTTCGAACTCTGGGATGATTGTATGAGTTTCCCTAACCTGCTGGTAAAAGTAAAGCGACATCAATCCCTCACCATCAAATACCTTGATGAAAATTGGCAGCCACAAGAATGGAAGCTGGAAAATGATTTATCCGAATTATTACAGCACGAGTATGATCATCTCGATGGGATACTTTGCACCATGCGTGCCGTGGATGAGAAATCGTTTAAATGGAGAGAGTGATTGGTTATTGATTTATTAGTAATGTGTTTATCCGTTATGTTTGTCATTCAGAACGCAGTGAAGAATCTTCTTCGATATGCATAACGGCTCTCAAGGCGAAGAGATTCTTCGTTATCACTCAGATAACAAAGCCCTTAGATATTAGACCGACAACTATTCACCACTCACAATTCACCACTCACCATTAAATAAAAAAAGGTCGGCTTCACTCTCGCAGTTAAGCACGACCCTACATCTACCTATGAAAAACATATCCTCTTGGAAGGACATAATTATATAGACAAAGGCCGTACCACAGCGCCAAACATTGCGTTAAAGGCAATTAATAATGTTTTTATAGGATAACATTTTCACAACTGGGAAAATATATCGCAATTAATGGGATAAATTTTCCCCACAATGAAAAAGGCGCCCAATTTGGAGCGCCTTTTTCATTTATGAAGAACGTTGTTATTATGCTTTGATAAACGGAGTTACAATAGCTAAAACAGATGCTTTATCTAAAGGCTCGTCAAATGATTCAATAGCTGCAGTGAAAGAAGTTTTACCACTAACTGCATTTAAAGTTGTAATATCAACCCCGCCCTGCATGGTGTTATTTTCGCCAGCGTATGATGCATTTACTGCAGCAATACCTGTATCGTTTGATACGGTAGCGCTACCAGAAATCCACGGTTTAATATTTACACCTTTTGATGCACGCAGGTAACGGATAGCTGATGCGTGGCGTGCTTCCACAGCGTGAATTTGTAATGCTGCTGTTAACACAACCTGGTTACCCAATAAGAAACCAGCCTGGCCTTTGTAGGCACGTACACCGGTATCTTCAAAAGTTTCGGCAACAGCCAGGTAAGTATTGTAATTAGTTAAAACATCTGAAAAAGTCCCTTTGGCTGTTAAGTCAAATGTAGGTGATGCTACGGCTGCACTACCCAATACCGATTTCAAAAATGCTACGTGTGCATTTTCATGACCGGCTACTGTGGTAAAATAACCTTTATCTGCTGCAGGGATTAAATTGGCTTGCGCTAAACCCTGGTTGTAAAAATAAGCTTCCAGGTACTCAAGCGTTAAAGCGAAGTTTAAAACATCGTTTACACTTGAAGTAGTTTGGCCATAAGCTCTTTTAAACAAAGTGCTAAAAGCAAAAGGTAATGCTGCAACAGCTACCTTGCTACCAAAACTAGTTATATTTTTTATCGCGTCGCGGCGCGGGCTCATCCTGTCTTTAAACTCCGGATCAACTTGTTGTATTTCGTCTATTACGTTAAATAAATTCATGATTTCTCTGTTTTTAACCGATTAAAAAATACCTAATGCTGGTGCTAAAATCTTTTTGCCTGTTAAATAAGTGTTGGCAATTGGCACAACCTGTTGTGGCGATTTGGCGCCGTCTAATCCGTTTGCGTCGATAACTGTGCTATCTGCAAATGAACCCGGAGCAATGAGGTTGCGGATCAGTGAAGCGTGGCGTGCTTCAACAGAAACAATTTTACCGGCAAGTGCCAGGTAGTTTACATCTTTAATCAGGTAACCTGCACCGTTGTAGGCAGATACGCCCAGATCTTCAAATGCTTTTGCGGCACCTAAAACGCTGGTACGGTCAGAGAAGTTAATTGAGCTAAAATCAGGTGTTAAACCCGGGATAGCATTACCGGCAAGCGCAGCTTTAAAAAACTCGCGGTGTGCAACTTCGTGGTCGCGGATGTCGGTTAGTAATGCTTTTTCGTAAGCGCTTTGGTTAGAATATGGTGTAGCTGCAACCTGAGTATAAAAGGCTGCTTCCAGTTGTTCTAACGCATAAGCGTAGTTTAAGATGGCAATATCTCCCGATCCCAAATCAACGTGGTCGTTAACCACTGTTCCTGCGTGATCTTTAGAGCATGATGCCATGGTGAGTACTCCGGCCATTACTGCAGCCCCTGTACCTGCATAACGCAGGAACTGGCGCCTTGCCATCCCTTCGTTTTGTAGTTCTTGTGTAAGTGTTTTCATAGAAGTGATTATATTAACTAATAATAAAAAGTTTATATGCTTTTGATAATACACTACATACCGTAGATAGTTGGGCTTCGGATTTATAAATCGCAGAGCTACAAGCGCTACCAAACACACAGGTTGTGAAAAACGGGAATTTGAAGAAGTTGAAGGCTTTTTATAAAATAAATTTATTTTTTGATCTGGGAAGGTAGAAAGCTTATTAGGTGCCAGTCATTGGCTAATCCTTTACAGGTTGTGTTACCATGTGAGGATTTTTTGCGTTTATATAGTGGTTTAGTTTATTGAATAAGATCCTTGGTGTTAGATTTGCAACTACCTACCACTCATTCATTCACCACTCACTAACATAAATAAAAAAAGGTCGGCTTCACTCTCGCAGTTTGTCCGACCCTACATCTACCTATGAAAAACATAATCCTTATGGAGGATTGAATACTTATAGACAAAGCCTGTGCCATGTTGCCAAATGTTAATTGTGGGTTAATTACGCATACTTGTAACGAATACGTTACGCAAAATGGGGAATTTCATACCCACAATAGGCCAAAATTTCCCCATACAAAAAAAGGCGGCTATAAAACTACCTTCAAATTCATTAATTAAATTAATAATTAAGATGCAATAAACGGCACCAATATATTTAATACGGTTGCTTTATCTAACGGCTCGTCAAAAGCCTCTATAGCTGCGGTGATTGTGGTGGTACCTTTAACTGCGTTTAAAGTGGTAATATCTATTCCATGCTGTACCGTATTATTTTCATTCGCGTACGATGATGTTGCCGCAATAATGCCGGTATCATTAAATACAGTACTGCTGCCTGAAACCCAGGGCTTAATACTTACACCTCTTAAAGCACGCAGGTAACGGATAGCCGAGGCGTGGCGTGCCTCAACAGAATGGATTTGCATGGCAGCTGTTAACACCACCTGGTTGCCTAACAGGTTAGGCATCTGCCCCTTATAGGCACGTACACCGGTATCTTCAAACGTTTCGGCAACAATAAGATAGGTGTTGTAGTTGGTCATCACATCGCCAAAAAGGCCTTTAGCTGTCAGGTCAAAGGTGGGTGATGCAACTGCCGCGCTGCCTAAAATATTTTTCAGGAAAGTTACATGTGCATTCTCGTGCCCGGCTATAGCGGTTAAATAACTTTTATGCGCTGCCGGGATCAGGTTAGCTTGTGCCAAACCCTGCTTGTAAAAATAAGCTTCAAGGTATTCGAGCGTTAAGGCGAAGTTTAACACATCATTTACCGCGGTTGCACTTTGGCCGTATGCTTTTTTAAATAGCGTACCCAACGCAAGTGGCAGCGCTGCCACTGCTACCCTACTACCAAAGCTGGTTATATTTTTTATTACGGCGCGACGAGGGCTGATCCTGTCCTCAAACTCAGGGTCAACTTGTTGTATCTCATCTATTATGCTAAATAAATTCATAAATCCCTTTGTTAAACCGGTTAATAAATACCAAAAGCCGGTGCCAAAATCTTTTTATCGATTATAAATGTATTAAGAATTGGTATTACCTGTTGTGGCGATTGAGCTTCATCGAGCCCGTTTACATCAATTACGGTGTTGTCTGCAAATGAACCAAGAGCAATCAGGTTGCCAATCAGCGAAGCATGGCGAGCCTCAACAGAAACAATTTTACCGGTAAGAGTAAGATAGTTTGCCTCCTTAAACATATAAGCTGCACCGTTGTAGGCAGATATGCCCATATCTTCAAATGACTTGGCCGCACTTAAAACACTTGTACGGTCGGCGAAATTAATTGAGCTAAAGTTTATCGTTAATTTAGGGATGGCAACACCAGCAAGTGCCGTTTTAAAAAACTCCCGGTGCGATACCTCATGGTCGCGGATATCCGTGAGCATGGCTTTTTCATAGGTTGAGATGTTAGTATATGGCGAAGCCACAACCTGGGTATAAAAAGCAGCTTCCAGTTGCTCTAAAGCATAAGCATAATTTAAAATGGCAATATCTCCTGCCCCCAAATCAACGTGATCGTTATAAATATTTTGTTTAGAATTATCTTTAGAACATGAGGCAATAAGCGCAGCAGCTATTACCGCAGTACCAGTACCTGCATATTGCAAAAATCGCCGTCGCGCCATTCCTTCGCTTTGTACATCTCCTGTTGGTGTTTTCATAAACGATAGAAGTTTAACCTTTAATTCCTGATTTACTTTTCCCGAGAACCTGCGCTGAAAGCTACTTCTTACTATATTTACCCAGTGGAAAATATCGACCAATATTTAGAAGCATTGATATTTGCTTCAGAACAGAGCATCAGGATAGAAGAACTTCAGTATTGCCTGCAAAGTGTTTTTAACGAAGACTTTAGCACAGACATCATCAATAAATCTATCAATAGCATACAGGCAAAATATGCCGACGAACGTTTCGCCATTGAGCTCGTTAAGATAGGAAATGGTTATCAATTTCTCACTAAAAAGGCATATCATTTAGCAATTAATCAACTACAGTTGCAAAGATCTCAGAAAAAGCTAAGCCAGGCCGCTATAGAGACGCTCGCAATAATTGCCTACAGGCAGCCAATTACCAAGGTTGAAATTGAGCAGATCCGCGGGGTAAACTGCGATTACACTGTGCAAAAATTATTGGAAAAAGAGCTGATAAGTATAGCCGGCAAAGCTGATACCGTGGGCAAGCCAATATTGTATGCTACCAGCCCGTTGTTTATGGATTACTTTGGCATCAATAACATTGGAGAGCTGCCGCAGATTAAAGAACTGGTTAATGAAAGTGATGCCATTGGCGACCAGGCAGAATAATTTTTTCATTTTTTTATAAACAAGCAATTTTTTTATTTTTGAGAAACACTAAATTTGTACCTACAGGTAACAAAGAAGTAAATATTAGTTATCTTGCTTATACAATTACACCTTAAGTTTTAAGTGCAATGGCGACGCCCAAAAAACCCGAAAAAAACAATGCAGCATCTAAAAATGCCGCACCTAACAAAGCCGAGAAACCAGCTGATCCAAAAGCTAAGAAAAAATCTTTGGATGATGATGACGATGATTTCGACGCATCTTATGACGATCTGGATTACGATCAGTTGCAAGATTTTGATGAGGACGACGACTATTAATATCGTTTAATACATACTCATTTACAGGCATTCAGTTTTTTAGAAGCTGAATGCTTTTTTATTTTATACCTTTCGCTGTACTAATTTTTCTGCATGACCATTACCGAAGTTAACAACAAAGCAACCCGTAAAGCCTTTTTAGATACAGCACGCCTTATTTATAAAGACGACCCAAACTGGGTTTGCCCATTGGATAATGATGTTGAAGCCACTTTCGATCCCCAAAAAAATAGCTTTTATAAGCATGGCAAAGCCAACCGCTGGATTTTAAAAGACGATAGCGGGAAACTCATTGGTCGTGTTGCCGCTTTCATTAACGAAAAGAAAGCGCATGGCCACGAGCAGCCAACCGGCGGCATGGGCTTTTTTGAATGTATTGATGACCAGGAAGCAGCCGACAAACTATTTGATACAGCCAAAGAATGGCTGAAGCAAAATGGCATGCAAGCCATGGAAGGCCCCATTAATTTTGGCGAAAACGACAGCAACTGGGGTTTGCTGATTGAAGGCTTTATCCAGCCATCGTACGGGATGAACTATCACCCACCTTACTATAAAGCGCTTTTTGATACGTATGGTTTCACCATATCATACATACAGATCACCAATAAACTGATTGTGTATGATGAGTTTCCCGAACGGTTCACCAAGATAGCCAAATGGGTTGCCAAAAAACCTGGCTATGAATTCAAGCACCTCGAAGCCTCAAAGATAGACCAGTATGCCGCCGACTTTAAAGAAATTTACAATGATGCCTGGCAGGATTTCGAGAACTTTGTACCGATTACGCAGGATGCCATACTGGATAGTTTCAGGCAGATGAAACCCATTATGGATGAGAGCCTTATCTGGTTTGCCTACATTAATGGCGAACCGGCCGCGGCAGTAGTTATTTTACCTGATGCCAACCAGATGATTAAAGGCATTAACGGAAAACTAAACCTGATAGGTAAACTTAAATTTGCTTACAAACGATGGAAAGGAGTTAGCCACATGCGCGCCGTTGTAATGGGTACCAAACAAAAGTTCCAGAACCACGGACTCGAGTCGGCCATATTTATTAAGCTCAAGGAGTATGTTTATCCGCTAAACCAATACTATGAGCTGGAGCTATCGTGGGTGGGCGATTTTAACACCAAAATGCTATCAGTACACCATGCCATGGGCGCAACACCCAGCAAAAGGCATGCAACCATGATCTATATCTTTTAAAACAAAAAAGCCCGTTATGCTAAACATAACGGGCTTATAAATTATTTAATGGCCAACAACTGGTATCGCAAGTTACGCGGTTGCTTTTGTTTGGCGTAGTTCTTCAAATAATTCGATAACCTTTTTCTGCAGATCAATAACCTCGGTTTCGCGATCCATCAATTTCTTGTTTACTGATTCAAGCTCGTTTGCGTATTTCGCTTCTCCCTCTGCATCGTTAAACGTTAGCAATTGAACCACTGACATCTCAAACAAATCAGCTATTTGCTCAAGGCGAGATAGGTTGATGTCCGTGATACCGGTTTCGATTTTAGAAAAAGCAGGTATCGAAATATCTAACCTTTTTGCAACATCTTCCTGACTCCAACCTTTTTGGTGGCGTAATAATCTGATTTTTTTTCCCAGTGTTTTCATTTTTAAATTTAATTAAGGATAAAGGTTTCTCAATAGTTAATAAAGTTACAATTATATTTTCAAATAAATATTTATTTATCAAAATACTTTTTCAACACACTCTGTGTCAATACGTTTAGATCAATTCCACCGAAATTTCCTGAACTCATAAGCAATATACTACAATCAACCGGTTCAAAGTTTTCGAACAATGTAAGCAGTGATGCGGGCTGGTCAAAAAACACCAGATCGTCACGGTTAAAAGCTTCTTTAACCCGCTCTGCAGGGTAAGGTTGCATTTTCTTTTGCTCGAAGGTTTTTTGGTCTATAAATACTACGGCCGTATCCGCTTCATCCATGGTGCCTGCGTATTCATTCAAAAAGTCTGCATTTAAACTGCTGAATGTATGCAGCTCCATACAGGCCAATAATTTGCGGTTTTGAAACTGGGCCTTAA
>CAHJXH010000038.1 GCA_903644075.1 Sphingobacteriaceae bacterium
CCTTTAATATTACCGTCTTTACCATGCTTGGTGATCATGGGCAGCAGGCGATCGTACAAACCATTAACAAAATCCTCGATGGTGGCAAAAAGCGTTGTTGCCATTGCGCCTTCTTCCAGTATTTCGCCACGATGGTTTACTACGCCGTATTTGGTATTGGTGCCACCTACATCAACGCCTATGGCCAAGCTTGTTTGTTTCATTGCCTTAAAAAATATAAGTAAAAGTAGATAATGGTTTTTATACCATTTTTGTTCTGTTATGCAAGCTAACAAACCTATTTAGGTTTTAGCAAATAGATGTTAGAGATTGACAATGGCGTGTGTTTGGCCCCACTTAACCTTCACCGGGAGGGGTGGTTAGAAAAATGAACGCTGATAAAGTTAAAGTCCCCACAACCGGGGCTAGGCTATCTTTATCCGCATCCTTAAAACTACTTCAGTTCTACCCCTTATTAACGTTGGGGGTATTAGTAATGTCGTTGCATTCCCCTTTTAAGGGGAAAATTACTGTCAGTGCTTTTTGCAGCAACGCTCATAAGGGGTAAGTTTTAGGCCGATCAGATTTGTGAGTATACTGCAGAGAAGATTTAGAGGAGGCTGCGGATATGTTTATACTCTGCTCGTCTAAATCTCACTACCATCTTATGGCTTAATATTTCTATTTTTAAAACCTGAAATTCATATTAAATGGATGTACTACATACCCTGTTGGGTAACGATATAAAAGCCGGCTTACTGGTGATATTAAACCTAATTGTGATCGAAAGCCTGCTTTCGGTTGATAATGCCGCGGTACTGGCTACCATGGTGATTGATTTACCTAAAGAACAACGCAGCAAGGCCTTACGATACGGCATTATTGGCGCTTATGTATTCAGGGGCATTTGCCTGTTTTTGGCCGCGTGGATGGTGAAGATCTGGTGGCTGAAACCTTTGGGCGGCTTGTATCTGCTCTATCTTGCTTTCGATTATTTTAAGGGTAAGGCCGGTGGAAGCGATGAAGATGAATCTGTAAACAAAAGTGAAAGCTGGGTATACCGGTCTACCGTTGGGCTGATGGGTACCTTTTGGGCTACCGTGGCTTTGGTTGAGGTGATGGACCTGGCTTTTTCTATCGATAATGTGTTTGCTGCGGTGGCTTTTACTAATCATGTGTTTCTGATTTATGTGGGGGTGTTTATCGGTATACTGGCTATGCGCTTTGTGGCGCAGGGTTTTGTGAAACTGATGGAGAAATTTACCTTTTTAGAAACCGTGGCTTTTATTGTAATTGGGGTGCTGGGCATTAAATTGGCCGCTTCGCTGTATACACACTTTTATCCGCATACTCCAATTGCTGAAATACTGGATGGCGGGAAAACCGACGTATTTGTTTCTGTATTTACGGTCGCCATTTTTATACTGCCGGTGCTGAGTTCGCTGCTGTTTAACTTTCCGCGCAAGCGAATGATTAAGCCCGAAATTGCCGAACAAGCCGGGGATGTGTTGAATAAAAGTTGACCGAACAAAATCTATATTTACAGCATGAATAAATTAATTGCCTCTTGGTTTGGCATTGGCTACATCAAAGGCGGTGGTACTATAGCAGCGGCAGTTACCTGCGGGCTGGTTTATTTGCTCTGGCAGATCCCCAACGGGCAAAATGCCTGGGTGTTTTTGGGCTTAACTATATTTATAACCTTGCTAGGTATTTATGTAGGCGATAAGGTAGAACCCTTTTGGGGGAAAGACAGCTCGCGTGTGGTGATTGATGAGGTGGCCGGCCTGATGGTGACCATTCTGTTTCTGCCGGTTAATGTTTATATCTTGCTGATCGGTTTTGTGCTGTTCCGTTTTTTTGATATTCTGAAACCACTTTACATCCGCAGGCTCGAGGCACTACCAGGCGGCACTGGTGTAATGCTTGATGACGTGGCTGCAGGCGTATACGGTAACATTGTACTGCACATCTTGATCCTGTTTGTTAAATTTTAAAATTCGATATTCCACCTAAAATATTCCCCTATCCTAAATCCATTATGAAACTGTTGAAACCCCTTATCTTTTTACTGTTAATTTTCGTTTTGCAAAGCTGCGACCTGATACCCTTAAAACCGGGGATTTGGAAAGATGAAAAAATAGATGCCGGCAAACGCAAAGATATCCACGCGTTGAACGACCAGCTGCTTAAAAATATTAAGGCCGGCGACCAAAGCGCCATAGAAGGTATGCTATCGGGAAATTTACTGGAAAGCAATTACAAACGGCCGGTAGAATTGGTAGGCAATCACTTGAAAGATGGTACTTACAGCTTATACAGCGAGTACTACATTGTTAACCAGTTAAAGCATAAAGAATTTATTAAGCCCAATGCCGACAGTGCCGGCCTTGATTATAGCGCTGTAGCTAAAGAAATGTACATTGCCCTTTTATTGCCTAAAGAGCCGGCTAATAAATACATGATTACCATTGTATACGGCAAGTTTGATTACGGTTGGAAGGTTGATAAACTGGAGGTTGGCAAGTACAGCGAGAACGGCAAAAACACAACCGAACTTTATAAAGAAGCCCGCGAGCAACAGGCCAAAGGCTACCTGGTTAACGCTGCAAATTTAATGGGGATGGCGCGCGAATGTGCACAACCAAGCGATGAGCTAAAACCTGCATTCGACAGGGAGATGGGCCTGTTTTACAGTACCTTGATAGGCCTGCTTAATTCTCATTATACCTACCCCATTACAATTAGTGGCGTGCCTACCCAGCCTAAAATTTTCAGGATAGAAAACCAGAGCGTAAACGTAGGCACTTATCCGGCGGTTTGTTATTTATCAAAAATCGACATAAAAGATACCGTTGCGCTTAAAAGAGAAAATGAGCAGGTTAAAAAAGTAATTGGCAACATCATTCCCGGTATTGATAAGGATAAAGATTACATGCTGTACAACATCTATAACCAAAAGCCAAATACAACAAGCAACGCCTATAGCTACGATGTTACCGTTAAACTGAAATAGTTAAAGGGCTTTCCAGGTATCATCCATGCCGCCAAGCATCTGGCTAAATTTGCTGCGAGGTTCCAGATCGAGGTAAGGATAAGTGATTTTGCTGAGGTATAAGCCTTGCGGATATGCAGGCTTAATGGTTTGTGCTAATTGTGGATTGATGAGGTGCGCTTCAAACGCGTCGACGCTTAAATTGCCTGTGCCAATTTCTATCAGCTTACCAGTGAGTATCCGTACCATTTTGCCCAAAAAGCGGTTAGCCGAGATGTGAAACCGCAGCCTGTCGCCCGTTTGGTTGATGTAAACCTGCGCCTCAGTAACATTGCAAATGGTATGGGTGTTATCGTCCGGGGTTTTGCAGAAGGCGTAGTAATCGGCATACTTTAACAGGAGTTTTGCCGCACGGTTCATATCGTCAATAGCCCAGTCTTTAATGGGATACAGGGAACTAAAACTGCTGAGAAAAGGATCTTTATAGGTGTGGATAAAATAGTCATACGCGCGCTGTATGGCATCAAACCGGGCGTGTGCGTTATCGTCCATCTTAATAATATCAAACACCGCAATATCATCTGGTAAAACATGGTTGAGGCGAAACAGCAGATCAAAATCCCAGGTTATGGTGGTATCTAAGTGGAAAAAATACTGACTTGCATGCACGCATGCATCGGTACGGCCGCAGCCCACAATCCATACAGTTTTTTTAAAAATCTGGCTCAGGGCATCTTCTAAAACCTGCTGTACACTTAACCCGTCGGGATGCTTTTGCCATCCTTTGTAATGTGTGCCTAGATATGCTGCATGAAAAAAGTAACGCAATTTTGATTAGCTGTTGATGCTTTTCAAAAATAGGGATTTATAAATTGATGAATGGAATTCTGAGGATGGACTTTTCAGCAAAGCGGATATGGGCTTCTCAACAAACCATATTGTTATATTTTAAGCTGATATTTGTACTGCTGCATAGATTGTAAATATGAAAGTTAAAGTAATTATTACCGGTGCCACAGGTTTAGTTGGCGAAGGCGTATTGTTTGAATGCCTGCAACACCCGGATGTTGCCCAGGTATTGATTGTAACCCGCAAACCCTACAAAGGCGTAAAGCATACAAAGTTGAAAGAACTCATTGTTCCTGATTTTTTTAAGCTGGATGCGATTAAAGATCAGCTCGGGAATTATGACGCCTGTTTTTATTGTGCGGGTATTAGCTCTAACGGAATGAACGAGGCCGATTATGCTCATATTACTTACGATACCACTTTGAGTTTTGCTAATCAACTACTTACTATAAACCCCGATATGGTATTTAGTCATATATCAGGTGCGCATACGGATGGTACAGAAAAAAGCAAAATAATGTGGGCACGGGTAAAAGGCAAAGCCGAAAATGCTTTAATACGTTTGCCTTTTAAAAAGGTATATAACTTTCGCCCGGGTTTTATGAAATCAACACCCGGGCAGCAAAATGTTAAAGGCTATTATAAAGTTATCGGCAGCATGTATCCCTTATTTAAATTACTGTTCCCCAATAGCGTAACTACTATGGCCGAGGTTGGTCAGGCCATGATTAACAGTATATTGAAAGGCTACCCCAAGCCAATATTGGAGGTAAAGGATATTAAGGTATTGGCTAATGCCTGATTTACTTCGAAATGATCAATCGCCTTAATGACACCAGATGCGCAAACAACACACCCGGCACCAGGAAACATGGCAGCCACACAAAAGGGAAATAAAACAGCGCAATATTAGGCTGCTCAAACCCAAATTTTTGGGACGGGTATGGTGCTGATAAAACGGCTATAACCGCAATGTTGGCAAGCAGTAGTAAACAAATAATATTCCAGGCGATGAGTACTTTTTTACCAAATACATTTTTGACGTAGCCGAAGTAATAAACTATCGGAGCGGTTAACCCGCAAAGGATGTCGAAGTTGCGGCCCTCAAAAGTCATGATGCCGGGTGTGGCCTTGTGCAGAAACAGCCAGTACAAAGTAAGCTCGACAGGGATGCGTACAATGTGCAATAGGGTTAGCGTTTTTACATCGAAACTATCAATTACAGCTTTGCCTTTCTTGGCAAGAAACAGCATAATGATGAAAATAACCGGTGGAATAAGCAATAAGCCAAACCTCGGCGGCATAACATTGGTAACGGTATAAAAACCTGTTAAACTAACCACGGCCTGCAATGCTAGCCAAGCTAAAACGGCTATAATGGCTTTCGAATAGTTGATGGCCTTGTACAGCATACCAATGCTGAGCAGCACGGTTGCTACAAATACGACGTAGATATAAAGCGGTAAGTGTTCCATTTGATGATTGATTTATAAACCAAAGGAACTGTATTCAAAACGGCGGCATCTTGCCAATTGGCAAGAAATGAAGTGGTGTTATTTCTTTGACAAATCTTTTCGTATCCGGCTTAGCGAAGTATCGGTAATGCCCAGGTAGGAGGCTATTTGTTTTAGTGGCGCATGTTGAAAAATCTCAGGATTGGTTTTTAGCAAAGCTTCATAACGCTCCTCGGCCGTTTCGGTGATCATGGCGAGCATGCGGGTTTTAAGTTCGGCAAAGCCTTTAACCAGGACAGACCGGCCAAATTCCCTAAACTCAGGCAGTGTATGGAAAAGATCATTCAGCTGCGCATAGCTGATATACCAGCCCACGCAATCGGTAAGCGCCTGTATGTTTTCTTTAGAGCGAGTGCGATTGAAAAAAGAAGAAACCTCGAACACCACCTGCCCTGACGAACAGAAATTGGTACTTACCTCGTTACCATCCAGGTCATGAGCGAAGGCGCGCATATAACCTTTTTCGAGAAAAAGATACTCGTCGGATATTTTACCTTCGGTGAGCAGGAACTGATTTTTGGGGATGATCTTGTGCGTAAATCTATCAGCAATTTCATGAGCCGTAGATAAAGAAACCAGGTTGGTATTATGAAAGAATTTGACAAGATTTTCCTTATTCATAGCTCATTTTACATTACTTAAATAAGTAATATATTTTAGGCTGAAATTAGCGGTTTTTTGTCAAAATGTAACAACATAGCTCCGGTTTATGGTCCCGGAGCCTTGTTAAATTTTAAGTGCGATATATCTTAAACCGTCACTACAATTTTGCCTTTTGCCAGGTTACTTTCCATGTAGGTGTGGGCTTCGGCAACTTCATCGAGCTTGAAAATTTTATCGACGTTGAGGTTGATATGGCCGGCGGCAACTGCGTTAATAAATTCCTGTAGCAACTCTTTATCAAGGTTGGCGGCGTCGCCCATGTAAACCGTCAGTCGGCCCAGGGAAGGGATGTCGCCCATTGGGGTAAACTCGTTCATGGTCCAGCTGCCGCCTAGTATACCGGTCATACAAACTATGCCTTTAGGGCGGATGCATTGTAATGAATCTTTTAAGGTTGCAATGCCAATCAGCTCCAATACTTTATCCACGCCATTAGGGAACAGTGCTTTCACCTGGTCTTTTATCTCGCCGTCATCTATCAGCACATAATCGGCGCCGTTATCTTTCAGGTGCTGGGTTTTGTCGGCATTCCGGGTGGTAGCAATAACGGTTAATCCTATGGTTTTGGCCAGCTGGCAGGCCAGCATACCAATAGATGACGTACCGCCGCGGATCAGCAGTGTTTCACCTTTTTTAACTTCCAACGCTTCATTTAATGATCCTGAAACCGTTTGAAACATTTCCGATATTGCGCCAAGGGTTTCCCATGGTAAATCACTTTCGAAGGGGAACACGATGGCTAATGGCACGGTCGTATATTCAGCATAACCACCATCAAAATTGCGGCCCAGGCCGCCCATAATAGCGGCTACCTTTTGGCCTTGCTTATAGGTTGCCGATGGGTCTTCTTCTATTTCGCCCACGCATTCTATGCCCTGTATGCGGGGGAATGTTACATCAGGTGAGTGCCCTTGCCGGGTAAATAACTCCGACCTGTTTAAGCCAAAGGCTTTGATGCGGATGAGTACCCAACCGTCTTTCACTGTAGGTTTTGGCCTTTCCTCAATTTGTATTACTTCGGGCGCGCCCGCTTTTGTGGTTACTGCAGCTTTCATAATAGTTGTTTGTAAACAGGTGATGGTTATTGTAGTTTGTTTAAAAATGCTCCAACTTCAGTCAGTGCCTTTTGCGAAGCCTCGCTATGCACATCGGCTAATGGCCAAACGTGTAGCTGGTTTTCATAAATACTTAATGCAGAGTTAGCTTGCTTGTCTTTAATGCTGTTATAAAAGTTTTTGCTATCATCTAACAAAACTTCCTTGGTGCCTACCATAATTAATGTAGGCGGAAACTGGTCGAACTCGATATACTCGGGGTTCGATGTTGCGAATGGCGTATCGCCGGTATACAGTTGGGCGCTTGCCAGCAAATATTCCCGTGAAAGAATTGGGTCTATCGCCCGGTTATCTTCCTGCGATGCATTATCGCAGTTGAGGTTAATCCATGGCGAGATCATCACAACACCTTGCGGTAATTTAATGCCCTGCCCCATTATTTTATCGATGGCAGATACCGTTAACCCCGCACCTGCGCTATCGCCCATAAAAACAATCTCACGGTTCGGGTAGTCTGATATTAACCGCTCGTATACATCCAAAACATCATTGAGCCCATTTGGATAAGGATGCTCTGGTGCCAAAGCATACTCTACAAATAAAATGCGGGTTTGTAATTGAGCGCTGAAATGGCTGATCATGCTCTGGTGCGATTGGATAGAACCCACCACATACACACCGCCGTGCAGGTGTACGATGATCTTATTGGTGGTTTCTTTTTCAGGGATAAACCAATAGCAGCTTACGCCATTTATTAAAACGTGCTGTATTTCAACAGATGTATTTTTAGGATAATTTTGCCCCAGGCTATCGAAGAAGCTTCTCCGGTTTTGTATCTCGTTCATGTTTTGAATTATTAATTGATAACAAGACAAAGATGGCCGTTAATAGCCCGAACAGCCAATAAGGTAGCTTAAGAAATACCCTTAATGTAGCTTAAGGGTAAGCGTTATTTTTTGGAAAGATCTTTGCGAACTTTGCTCAAAAATTCGGGCGTAATGCCCAGGTAAGAAGCAATTTGCGTGTTGGGCAACCGCGATAAAAGGTGAGGATAATGTTTAATGAAGGAGAGGTAGCGTTCTTCGGCAGTGGAGCTGATGGCTTGTAAAACGCGGTTCTCCAGTTCAACAAAACGGTTCTCCACGATTACCCTGAAATTCCGGTCGAACTTGGGGTTATTTGTAAAGAGGTGATATAGATTAGGTTTGTTGATCTGGAAAATAACCGATGGTTCAATGGCCTCGATATAAACGCGGCTTGGTTTTTCGAAGTAAAAGCTATCAATCTCCATGAGCCAATCGCCTTCGGCAGCAAACTGCAGGTTGTGTTCTGTGCCCTTTTCATCCACCTGGAACTTCTTGAAACAGCCTTCGGCCACAAAAGTATAATGCTTACAAACATCGTTTTCCTGGAGGATAAATTGCCGGCGTTTAATCTTCCTTTCGATAACCCGGCCGGCCAGGTCTTCCTTTTCTGCTGCATTAAGCGGGAGATAGTTGTCGAAGTTGGAGAGGAGCTTATTGATTATCACTGGATGATGGGTAAATTTACTTCCTCAATATACGTAATGCCGATATTAACAAAAAAGTGGGGTAAATAATACATTACTGATAATGTAGACATATAATATCTATTGGCTAAAAGATATAAAGAGACAAGAGAGAGGGCAATGAAGGTTAATTCACAACGATTTTGGAATAATCCAATAATAGATGAATTACTGTAAATAAATCTTTATTATCAAAATTTTTCTTATGTATAGAAATATAGCTTCCATTAAAGCCTGAATAAATCATTTCAAAAGTTAAAAATTGAATAGTGTCAATATTAGTTTGTTTGAGTTTTTCAGAAATTTTAGCCGATAATTCAACAGGGCTAATATTGTTATTTTCAATGAATGCAATCATTCCCTCAAATGGTAAACGTAGGGATGTATGCTTTCTTTCCACATATTTTTTAATATCACCAATGTAATATGTTGTATCAGGCAGACTTTCTATTCTTTTGCACTCAATTGCAAAATATATTTCTTCCTTTCCGTCTTTTGACCATGTGTTTTGTAATCCTAATTCACGGATATAAATATCGATTTTATCTTCCTGTTCGACAGAAGCATTATTGGTATAAATCTCAACTTCTTCTTTTCCAAAAGAAATATTTTCAATTCCAGAACCGGTTGCTTTAAAATAGTCTTTGTTTTTTCTTAAATAATCATCAACCAACTTCGTTTTCAAATAATCTTCAAATTTTTGCTTGCTGTTTTTCGTAGATTTACTATAGGTCACACCCTTTGTTATTGATAGTAAATAACAATAAATTATATAGTTAAAAATGGAATTAATGCGAGTCCTTGTAATCGAAATCGGGTTACGTCTTGCTAATATAAAGGACTGAGCATTATTAGACATTCGCAGTATTCCTTAGATAATTTATTTCTGCCTCTTGTATGATATTTTTTATTTCCGCAACATCGTACCATGCCATTGCTCTATGCCAACATTTATATTCATTTGGCTTAATTATATAAAACGAATTTTGTTCAAAACCCTTTATGTCTTTTTGAATGAATAAATTTTTCGTAGAATCATCGCTTTTTATTAAACTACTAATGCTTAGAGTATTTGCTATCCGATATAATATTTCACCAACATTTTTGTTTTTAGGGAAAAACTTTATCTTTTCACTAGCGTGATTTTCTGTTTTGGATAGAATAAAATTAATTGCTATAAATTGATTCAATGAGTAAACCTCAACATTCAAAAATTCATCGGTATAGATATTCTTAAACTCATTAAAAAAGACTTCTATATATTTCTTAAGGTAATCCTCGTTGCCGTCAATTTTTTTTATGAACCTATCTTGTTTGTTTTCTTGAAATTGAAATCTTGAAACATTTAATACATAATCTATTAAATCAAGCTCATGACCCGAAATATTATAAGTTGAATTGATAATATTATTTATATTCTGAAGAATTTCATTTGAGATAGGTAAAGAAGAACTTCTCATTAGACCGGAATAATAGTCCTCAAATGGCTTTATGAATTGGTCTACAGTCGAACATAAGTTTTCAGTTAAATCAACATCTAAAGAAGGGAAAGACATATATTCTTCCAGTCTTATTGCTGGTCGTGTCGCCACACCCCAAGCTGAGGAAGTTAAAAATTGATAATAAGTGAAAAGTTGAGAAATCATTTGACCATATATCTCTTTCAACTCGGTGATTTTAGTCGTGCTTGTAATTGCCACTACATCATGACGATTTACAACTGTATCGGTACAATAAGAAACAATAATTTCAGATTCTTCAAATGTTTGTGCTTTTAAGTAAATGTGTTCGCCAGTAAAAAGCTCAATCCGTCTCCCACTTTCAAGGTAAGTATCTTCAAGTGTGAGTTTAGGGGTATTGTCGTAAAGTTTTGTATAATATTGTTTAATTTCTCTATTTTCAAAAACGGGTAAGCCTACCAAAAAATCAAAAGGTTTCTCTTTTGGCGTACCTTTTAATATACCATCTCCTTTGAAGGTATCTGCGTTATCAATTCTATCTTCGATTGTTCGATTAGTGCTTGATAAAATTTTATTTATAAGTACAAAATCTAAAGTATTACCATATAATGCAACTTTAAACATCCATTCGTTTTCAAGAAAATGCCGTTGCTGGATTATTTTCTGATCGAATTTTTCAATGATTAATGTTTTATAATATTTTAAATAAATATTTGATTTGACCGAGGTGTGTTTAACAGCATTTGTTAAATAGTTATTTCCTTCCGCTATTTTATAATAAACGATAGATGCGGGACTGTTTTTTTCTTCAAAAATCATTCTTCTCACGGGTGACATGTCAAAGAATTTATTTAAGCAAAAGTCTGTAAGGAATTGTTTTTTAAACTGTTGTGTAGTTTTTGATATATTATAAAATATGGTACTTGTAACGATTAATGCGCTAATGGTATCGGAAGTCATAAAATCCTTTGAGCGTAATAAAAATGATTGAGCGATCTCAAAGCGGCCAGTAATTTTATTATTATCTTTTAGCCATGTAATATGTTTATCTCCCTTATTGCTCTTCCATGGGGGGGTTTCCTAAAATGAATTGTAAATTTTTTGATTTGAGGACTTCATTAAAGGGGTTTAAAGAATCAAAAAAATCAGCACAAAAAAGATTTTCATTAAGCAATTGTGGGAATTTGAAATTATCAATTATAGTTTTAGGGTCTTGATAATCTAATATTGCAATATAAATCGAAAAACAGGTAACTTTTAGTGCTTGGCTATTTAAATCAACACCAAACAAATTATTCTTGGCTATTTCTCGTAGACGCCCTTTAGTTAATTTTGTGGAATATAATGATAGTTCTTTGTCAACCATTCTCCTATATGATTGAACAAGAAATATTCCTGAACCACATGAAGGGTCAAAAACTTTACATTCTGATTCGTTTTCATTTTCCAGATATACATCAAGCGTTTCCGATAGGATATACTCTACTAAAAAAGACGGTGTATAAACAGCAGACTGTTCATTTTTTGTCTCGTCATTGATTAATGACTCATATATCCCACTAATTATTTCGACCGGTATTATACTAAAATCGAAAACATCAAAATAAAATTCCAAAAGGTTGTCGAATAACGAGGCCTGGGTCTTATCTTTCCTTCCATCAAATACAAGAGCTAATGAATAAGCCTGAAGTTGAGATAGTATTATATTGGTATCTTGAAAAAGAACCCCGTTGAATTTTTCATTTAAAAAGCCAAAAAAAGTATTTAATGCATTGGGTTTTTTAATGAGATCGCTAAATCCTCTTCTTTTTTCAAGGATTGAATTGCCTGTAATATATTCATCACTTATTTTGACATCTCTATCTATTAAATAACGAATAAAAATTAGTCTTAAAATTAAAATATTAGCATCATCTTCTGTTAAAAGGGTTTTGCCATTAATACTTTTATCAATTAATTTTATTCTAACTTCTTTTATATTATCAAAAAGACGCTGATTAACCCGTTTTTTGTTTATTGAATTTTTGTAATAATTTTCTTGTAACCACCTCCAGCTTTCGCCACTTTGTAAATTCCAAAACGAAAATATTTCATCGCGCTCGCTCGAAGAAATTACTATTTCTTCAAGGCGTTCTGTCTTCTTGTCGTAATCAAATGCATTAAAGATTTGAACTTCATTATTTTTAAGGATAAAAATTAAAGGAGAGTAGTCAAAAGACCAAACTTGTTTATGAAGTTGAGCTTCAATTAAAGGATCATTATTTTGAGATAAATCAAAAAATAGAATGTAGGGCTGGTTATTAAATAAAAAAAAGGCATCAGGCTTAATGACATCAAGCTTTTTTTTTATATCTGGCGAAATGGTATAGGTTAATCTATCCTCATCTTCGTTTCTGAAGATGACAGTATTTGACGAGAGTAAATCCATGCTCTCCAATAACTGCAATAATTGTTTGCTAGCCAATGCTAATAATTTTAGCGAAAATAATATTTATCTTTTAAAGTACAACAAATTTATAACTTATATGCTAAGGGGCGAGCTTAATCCGTAAATCTCCTATTTCTGTAGTTTGGTCAATTGAAAGCGGAAAAATGAGTCAGCGCTATCATTGTCAATTATTGAAATAAGTTAGTACATGACCATATTTACTCGGCCTGCTGTTTCATTATTTTCCGTGCTCCAAGCAAAGCCAATAGTGTAACGGTAGATGCTGCTGTTAAGTAATAACCTACGTAAGCAAGCCCATAACTGTGTGCCAGTGTCGTGGCCAGATATGGCGTAAGTGAAGCGCCTAAAATGCCAGCTAGCGTAAATGCCAGGGATGCGCCTGTATACCGTACCGATGCCGGGAAAATACCTGCCAGTGCAGTACCTATTGGCCCATAAGTAAGCCCCATCAGGAACATGCCGATTGACAGGAATATTGCTGTTGTCGCCAAACTACCCGTGGTAAATAAAGGGGCGAAAACAATGCCGAATGCCATGATAAGGATGGTTGCCACGATGAGCATTTTATTGCGCCCGTACTTATCGGCCAGTACAGCCGAGAGCGGGATACCCAAGCCAAAGAACAGCATCGATACCATTTGTATGATCAGGAAATTACTTTTAGGGTAGTGTAGCGTCGAAGTGCCCCAACTTAGGGTAAATACCGTCATCAAATAAAACAACAGGAAGGTGGTAATAGTAATTAGTGTGCTTAAGGTAATAGCTTTGGTATGTTTGATAAATACATCGGCAAAAGGCACTTTCGAAGTTTCGTTATTGTCGATGATCTTTATAAAATCAGGCGTTTCAGATATTTTGGTACGCACGTATAAGCCAACCCACACTAATAGTGCACTGGCAATAAATGGGATGCGCCAGCCGTAACCTATAAAATCAGCCTCGCTCATGGTTTTGCTGAGTGCAAAAAATATACTGCTCGATAATAGGAAACCTATGGGTGCGCCCAACTGAGGGAACATGCCATACCAGGCTTTTTTATGTGCAGGGGCATTCTCGGTAGCCAATAATACGGCACCACCCCATTCGCCGCCCAGGCCTAAACCCTGCCCAAAACGAAATAAAGCCAGTAATATCGGCGCGGCAATACCAATGGATGCATAGCCCGGCAAAAGTCCGATAGCCACCGTCGATGGCCCCATGGTTAACAATGCTGCAACCAACGTAGCCTTACGCCCCTTACGATCTCCAAAATGGCCAAACAAAGCAGCGCCCAATGGCCGTGCAAAAAACGCCAGCGCAAAAGTAGCCAGTGATTCGAGTGTGGCCGAAGTAGCATCGCCCGCAGGGAAAAATAACTTAGGGAATACCAGCACCGCGGCAGTGGCATAAATATAAAAGTCGAAAAACTCAATAGTGGTACCGATAAGGCTTGCGGTAAGTATACGGCTAACAGAGTTTGCAGGGGCAGCTTGCTGATTCATAAGCCCAAACATATTAAATTTGAGTGAATGCGCATTCTTAAACCTCAAATTTTGATTTCGAAAAAAACTCAGAAATATTTCTTGTGAAATCAATTGGTTGCTTATATTCGGTTAACCGATTGACTATCCTTTAAATCAATTAATTATGAAAAGTAAAATTATGTTTGTTTTATGCCTGTTAATGGGCCTAATGTTTATTAACGCCGGTTTGGACAAGTTTTTCCACTACATGCCGATGCCTAAAGATATGCCCGAGAAAATGGTACGCGTGATGGCCGCATTTAAAGAAATAGGCTGGCTTATGCCGCTTGTTGGCGCTATTGAAGTTATTGGCGGTTTACTGTTCATTATCCCGCGCACCAGGCCGCTTGGCGCTATTGTTATTCTGCCTGTTTTAACCGGTATTCTACTATCTAATATCAGTATGGCTCCATCAGGTTTACCAATCGTGTTTGTACTGATCGCGATTCTGCTTTGGGTAATTATCGATAACCGGGAGAAGTATATGCCGATGATCAGAAAATAATTTTGTAATACCCCTATGAGAAGAGATATTTTCCAAGCCATTGCCGACCCTACACGCCGGGCCATTATTGCTTTAATTGCCATACAGGCCATGACGCCTAATGCCATTGCCGAGCATTTTGAGACCACGCGGCAGGCCGTTTCAAAGCATTTAAAAATACTAACCGAATGCGAATTGGTGAAACCGGAGCACCAGGGGCGTGAGATTTATTATCAGCTTGAGATTGATAAGATGAAGGAGATTGATAAGTGGTTAACGCAGTTCAGGCAAATATGGGAGAGCCGTTTCGGGCAACTCGACGAACTTATCAACAATTAAAAAAGGGAAATAGAAAATGAGCAACAAGATCACCATTACGGCCACGGTAAACGCAGGCATAAAAAAGGCTTGGGATTATTATACTCAACCAGCACATATTACTCAATGGAACTTTGCCGATCCTTCATGGCAATGCCCCTCTGCATCAAATGATATGCAGGTAGGCGGCAAATATTCGGCACGGATGGAAGCTAAAGACGGCAGTTTCGGTTTCGACTTTGAGGCTATTTATGATGAGATTGTGGAGGGCGAAAGCTTTGCCTATACCATCCCGGACGGCAGGCAAGTAACTGTTGTATTTAATGCAATTGGCAACCAGACCGAAGTAACTGTAACGTTTGATGCCGAGAATCAAAATTCGCTCGAAATGCAGAAAAATGGCTGGCAGGCGATATTGAATAACTTTAAAAATTATACTGAAGAGAACTAATTAAGTTGAAAGCCTCATGTCGAAAGAATTGAGACTTTTGAGTAAATACTATAGTCGGAGCCTACTATATATTCGAGCATGGCTCATTGTGTGATTTAACCAATAAAACATAAACGATGAACAGCGAAATTAAAGGACAGGAGCTATCCGCGGAAGAGTTGCAAATACGTGAAGCCTTGAATACTCACTGGCACGCTTCGGCAGTTGGCGATATAAACGTTGAACATGACATTTACGATGACGATGTTATTTGTGATTACCCTCAGTCGGGCGAGCGAATTTTGGGACGGAACAATTTACAGGCCTTGCGCAGTCATCACCCGGGTAAGCCATCCGGCTTTAATGTGAGGCGAATTCTGGGAACGGGTAATATATGGATCACGGAATACACCATCAACTACCAGGGACAGCCAGCATTTACAGTTAGTATTATGGAATTCAGCAACAACGGTAAAGTAGTGCACGAGACACAGTATTTTGGAGAACCATTCGACGCCCCGGCCTGGCGAAGCCAATGGGTACAGCAAGGGGTGTAATTATTGTGAAAATAATAACAGTTCGGGTCGTTATTTAGTACAAAAAGTTGAGGTTAAATAAAAAACGGCCAACTTTCATAAAAAATGCTCTGATTGGTTTTTAATACATGGGCATCATCAAATCTATAAACCTTTTGTTCTGCTCCTTCACTTATAAAATCGCTTTAAGCAATGAGGTAGTTATAGAAGAGGTTTTCTTCTGTAGCAAAGGTTATGAGTGCTGTTGTTTCTTCGTTTTTGAAATGCTGCTGTTTCTCAATTGAGATGCTTGCTTCCGCATATCCTCTAAGGAAATTTTGGGCTTTTTTGAGATGGCTGTTTGAGCCAGTTTGTTCATCTCCGAGAATGATATTCTGTAATTCATCTTTGATGGGTTTCATTTAAATATTATTCAAATATACGCTTTTCGAAACATTAAAATAAATGGTGATTTAGCGATTGTATTATTTCCCGGTAATCACTTTGCGGTGTTCCAGCCCCCATTCTGCAAGGTTGTTTATGATGGTCTGTAGCGTTCTACCATATTCTGTTAAGTTATATTTAACGGTTACAGGTTGCGTGTCTAATACGGTTCGCTTTATGAGTTTATTTACCTCCAGCTCCTTCAATTCTTTACTCAGCATTTTGTTTGATATGCCATTTATATCATTCAGGATATCAGAGAACCGCCTTTCGTTGTAATAGCAAATAGACGAGATTATCGAAATTTTCCATTTGCCGTTCAGCACATCCATGGCATCGTGCACTGCCATAATTTCTTTTTTGTGCCCGGGCACGCATACATATTCAGACATAAGTTACTTGGTTACTCAAAAGTTACTGTTACTTTTGGTTACAAAGTAACTAAAATAAATTCAGGTGTTATAAGTTTGCAATCGTAAAACAATAAAAACTTAACCATGAATTTTACAAATAAAAACGTAGTTATAACTGGTGGAACCACCGGGATTGGGCTAGCTACCGCGAAAGCATTTATCAACGCAGGGGCAAAGGTTTGGATTACCGGCAGAAAAGCTGAAAACCTGCAAAAGGCAAGTGACGAGATCGATAGTCCGAATTTGAAGACTGTGGTTTCGGACACCTCAAAATTGGCAGATATTTCTATTCTGGAAAAAGCATTTGCAGAAAGCGGAGAGAAATTAGATGTTCTTTTCCTTAACGCAGGGATAGCCACATTTGCGCCAATTGAACAAGCAACAGAAGCGGATTTTGATGCGCAATTTAATACCAATGTAAAGGGCCATTTCTTCACATTGCAAAAACTAATTCCTCATTTGGCAAACGGGGCGGCGGTAGTGTTCACCTCCTCAACAGTAGCTACAGCATCAAATTTGGGAACCAGTGTATATTCGGCAACCAAAGGAGCGCTAAACAAAATAGCTCAAATTGCAGCAAACGAGTTGGCCGACAGAAAGATTCGTGTAAATATTGTAAGCCCCGGCCCGGTTCAAACCCCCGGACTAGAGTATGCCGTACCTCCTGAAGCAAAAGCCTATTTAGCGGCTGCTACTGCGCTGCAAAGACTAGGCGATGCTGATGAAATTGCAAAAACGGTTTTATTCTTAGCCTCTGATGATGCAAGTTTTATTACAGGCACAGAAATAGTAGCTGATGGTGGCTACCTCACCTACGGGTTAAAATAAGTCGGTAATAATTTAGCCCGGCGATCTATGCATTATAGATCAAATAAAAGCAAAGCCTCTGGTCGAAAGACCAGAGGCTTTGCTTTTATGAATGGTCCGGATAAGCTAATGCTAAGCGTTTGCTTGTTCGCCCAAGTGCTCGGGCATGCCGTTAGGGTCCATCCACATATATTCCCAGTGGTGGCCATCAAGGTCTGCAAAGCTGTGTTGGTACATAAAGCCATAGTCGGTGGCTGGGTTAGGTATCGTAGCGCCGGCTGCTATAGCCTTGTCTACCATTTCGTTAACGGCTTCTTTGCTATCGGTAGATAAGCAAATAGAGCACTCTACCTCGTTATGAGCATCTATAATTCGTTTGGTAGTAAAAGTCTGGAAAAAGGTTTCTGTCAGCAGCATTACGTAAATAGTATCGCTGATAACCATGCAGGTTGCTTTCTCGTTGCTAAATTGTGCGTTAAAAGTATAACCAAGTTTGGTGAAAAACTCAATAGATCTGTCGAGGTCTTTAACGCCCAGGTTTAAAAAAATTTGAGTGGCCATAAGTTGTTTCTCTGTTTTAGTTTATACTTAAAGGTATAGCACTACCACGTACCTGCAACGGTGCAAACACGACAAGTTAAGGGGTTAATTGCGACTTGTATTATATCTATCCAATTTCTTAACGCCCAACAAACCAGCAATCAATAGCCTTTTGAAACTCGCTGTAATCTGGTTCGCTGTCTGTAGCCCAGGCAATAATGCCATCGGGGCGTATTAATGCAGCGTTTAAACCCAAATGTTCTTTCGCGTGGCTTGATACGTACTTTATTTGATCGCCGTATTTACCTGCCAGTGTTTTAAGCGAGGCGGTGTTGCCAAAATCAAGCAGTATGCCCTGGCCATCGTGCATTAAGTTGCCAATGGTTGTGCCATCCTCAAATTCAAAATTGGGGGTACTGCGGCCTGTCAGCGGGTGCTCGCTGCCGAGATTGTAGTGTGTATTAATACCCCATACACGGCTTGCAAAATAGGTAGCACCATCGCGGGTATTCATCAAATCGCGCACAATGGCATGCAGTGCGCGGGCCTGCGGGGTTGGCTCCATAATTGAAACCTGCGCACGCGACCAATCCAGCACCTGCACGCCGATTGGGTGCCGTTCATTATAATAGGTATCTAATAAATTTTCCGGTGTTTTATTATGGATGGTTGCCGCGAGTTTCCAACCCAGGTTCATGGCATCGCCTAAGCCCAGGTTAAGGCCCTGGCCGCCCAGAGGTGCGTGGATGTGTGCGGCATCGCCAGCTAATAGTACCCGATTGTTACGGTAGGTTGTAGCCTGGCGTGCGCGGTCGGTCCAGGTGGTGGCTGCGTGGAGTGCGGTGATGGTAATATCGGTGTTTGAGACACGGCGAAGCACTTCCTGCACATGTTGGGCCGTAATTGGTTTCTCTGAACCATGAAATGCCCCGCCATCAAAATCCTGTATCATCAGGTAGCCGGGTTGCGATTGCAGGTACATGCCTGTTGGTGTTACGTTTCGGCCGGGCTTAAGCTTTTCGGGGTCAGCAATATCAACTTTAGCAGTGTAACCCGTAAATTCGGGCTCTGTGCCGGCGAATTCGAAACCACCTATTTTGCGAACAACGCTGCGGGCACCATCGCAACCAACCAGCCATTTACTTTGAAATGATTGGTTACCCGATTGAACCGTTACCTCTTCCTCGCTTTGCCGGAAGTTTGTAATGGCAAGCCCGCGTTTAATTTCTACGCCGAGGGATTCTGCACGGCGCACAAACACTGTCTCAAGCTCCTGCATTTCAGACATCAAGCTGGTTTCGGTTGAGCTTGGCAGGCGGTACTTCCATTGTGAGGCATCGATATCGCCCTCATGAAATGGGATGCCGGCGAAGTGCCCGACTTGCCGGCGTGCACCCTGCCCGGCATTTTGGTGCGGGTTTTTAAGGCGTTTGTGGATCTCCAATTCTTTTAATAAATCGCGGCGGTACAGCGATTCAATGGAGGGTGTTGAAAGCCCCCGCATCCCGAAAGGCAACTGCTTTAAAGGCGAGTGCGGGTCTTCGGCCTTTTCCAGTATCAGTACCGAGCAATTGGCCAGGGCCAGTTCGCAGGCCAGGAACAGCCCGACCGGCCCCGCGCCGGAGATGATTACATCGTAAACAGGATTATTGGGTGTGGGTTGATTATTTTCAGGTGTTGTTTTCATATTGAATTATTACAACACAAAAATCTGTAATGCGGCTGCCCTAGGCTTGTATAAACGCGACAAAATTGTCACCCAGGTCCTGTATTCTTTTCCTGGCATTTCGCGCAAATGCCGCCGGCGTGGTGCCGCTGTAGCGTTTAAATTCCCTGCTTAGGTGGGGCTGGTCTGTATAACCCAGCTCATGGGCTAGCCTGGCAAGGTTTGCATCCGGATAGTGCCATAAGTGGTTTCTTACCTGCTCAAAGCGAATTAGTGCTGATACATCTTTAACCGTATAGCCGGATGATTGCTTGAAGTTTCGCTCTAATGTACGAACCGTTGCATGGGCTGCTGCCGCTACCTGGCTTACCGGCATAGTGCCGTTTGCTGCCCTCATAGCCACTCCTGCTTTAAAAAGCATGCTGTTGCTGGCCACGTCCAGGCGTGCATCGAGAAAATATCGCGTTACTTCGGCTAATGCTTCATCTACCCTACCGGCTTTAATCCATTTATGTAACGTGGGTTGAAGCCGGGCGATGGGATGCTCAAATATGCGAACACCATCTTTACCTGAAGGTAGCCCGAGCAAATCAAACACCGTCCAGGGATAGCACCGGATACCGATAACTTCCAGGCGGTTTTCGGTATGAAAAATAACAGGCTGATTAAGTAACCCCATCATAAAGGGCGAAGGCAATAACTGCAAGCCCCCGTTGTGAACCATGCTGAGATCGCTACTGAAGTGAAAAATAATCTCAGCATAGCCATCGGGTTGTACCTCAAAATTGGCTTGTAGCTCTTCTGCCTCTCTTGTATTGTGCCAAAAGCATTTTATAATATCACGTAGCTCTTCAGGAGGTTCAAATTCTTGGTGCTGCATTTTTAAAGATAGCGTTTAGACTGAAAGAAAGCGCCATTAGGCTAAATCTGCCTGCAAACTCTTTGGCACTTTTGCATATCAAATAACAAAAATTGATTGATATGAAAGCAATAAGAGTTCATGAATTTGGCGGCCCGGAAATGATGAAGATTGACGAAGTTGAGCGCCCCGTGCCGGCGGCTGACGAAATACTGGTAAAAGTTTATGCCAGCAGTGTTAATCCTGCCGATTACATCATCAGGGAAGGCGGCAATGAAATTTTACGGTCTTACCTGAAATTGCCTCTGGGCCTGGGTTTGGACGCAGCAGGTATTGTTGAGGAAACCGGCAGCGAGGTAACTGGTTTAAAGAAAGGCGATAAGGTATATGGGGTTCCTAATTTCCCCGGCGATGGCAGCTACGCTGAATATATTGCGGCAAAGGCAAGCCAGTTTTCTTTAATGCCGCAAAATATAACTTTTAATGAGGCCGGCGCTTTGCCTTCATGTGCCCTTATTGCCTGGAACGGCATTGTAGATTTGGGCAAAGTACAACCGGGGCAGCGCGTGCTGATTCATGGTGCCGCAGGTGGCGTAGGCAACCTGGCAGTGCAGTTTGCCAAAGCCATGGGCGGTTATGTTATTGGAACGGCATCAGCCTACAATTTTGATTTCTTGAAAGAGTTGGGTGCCGACGAGGTGATTGATTATAGCAGACAGCATTTTGAAGAACTGCTACAGGATATAGATGTGGTGTTTAACGCTTCGCCTGTGCGCGATGAGAGCGTAAGGATGAAATCTGTCGACGTGATTAAGGAGGGTGGTATATTTGTGTGCACGCATCTGGATCAGCCCCTTACGGAAGAATTTCTGAATGCGCTTGCTAAAAAGAATGCAACCGGAACGCATGTAGGCGGCGGAAATGTAACAACCTATACTTCGTCACTGAGCGGTACTACACAACTCATCAACGACGGTAAGGTAAAAGCAATAGTGAGCAAAGTATACCCGCTGGAGCAGGTGGCAGATGCACACCGCGAAAGTGAAACCAAACACGTGCGTGGCAAGATTGTATTAGAAATAAGAAAAGAAAACTAATTCTGTGAGGCGTTTTAAAACTATCAGTGAGTTTCTGCAGTTCAGGCAACTGCCCAGGCCCGAACATCCGTTGATCACTGTGTTGAAAGTGGAAACTGTTGAAAGTTTAAAACTAATTGAACCTGAGGCCTGGTGCTACGATTTCTATGCCATTGGATTGAAAAGGGTTGCCAATGCGCAGGAGATCAAATTAAAATACGGACAGCAAACGTATGATTATGATGAGGGTATTTTATCATTTGTAGCGCCTAACCAGGTGTTACGCCTTGCTATTGATAAGAATGCTGTGCAGCTTAAACAATCGGGATGGATGTTGCTTATCCATCCTGATTTTCTATGGAATACGCCTTTGGCCAAAACCATAACCCACTATGATTTCTGGGATTATTCGGTAAACGAAGCCTTGTTTCTTTCAGAGAAGGAAGAAAATCTGCTGGTTGATATTGTAAAAAATATTCAGCAAGAGTGCCATTCGAACATTGATAAATTTAGCAAAAGCATTATCATCTCATATATTGAAACCCTGCTTAACTATGCCGACAGGTTTTACCATCGTCAGTTTATCACCCGTGAGAAAATCAATCATCAGATATTAGAACGTCTGGAAAAAATATTAAATGACTATTTCAACAGCGATGACCTGATAACACAAGGGCTTCCAACAGTTACCGAAATTGCACAATCTCTCAATTTATCGCCTAAATATCTGAGTAGTTTGCTGAAAGTATTGACGGGGCAGAACACCCAACAGCATATTCACGAAAAGTTAATTGAAAAGGCTAAGGAGAAGTTATCAACCACTAACTTATCTATAAGTGAAATTGCTTTTGAATTAGGGTTTGAGCACCTGCAATCGTTTAGCAAATTGTTTAAAACTAAAACGCAACTGTCGCCTATGGAATTTAGGCAGTCCTTTAATTAATTACAAATAGTCTTAAACAAGACCGACCCTTCTGATTAAGAAGGCCGGTCTTGTTTTTTGGTAGTAAAACCAATTTACTTTTTTGAAGCTTGCTTATCACTGAATAACCAGGCAGCTAATTTATAGTTGGATGTGAAATAACCGGCAGCCGGGGCGGTTTTTGCGTTGTAAACAAAAAGTGGTACATGAGCTTCGTAAGCAGAACCATGGCTTCGGTAAGTGTCTGCCAGTTTTTCGTAGGCCACCCCGTTTAACTGGCCGAAAACCGTATTAACATCTCCCAACACCATAAAATCACCAATTCTGCTTGCCATCAAATGATACTTTGCCGCCGCTTCCGACTTCGTTAGCACGGCATCTACACCATTAAGCCCCAATAGTGTTTTTTTCACAGAGGCTGCGTCGCTGCTTTTTAACAGGTAAACATAGGCTGAACCGCCCAGGCCTTTATGATGCTTCATATACCGGTCTTTCTCCGGGCTTATCACAATTTTTACCGGGGTATGCTTATCGGCACAAACTTGAAATAAATCCCATGCCTGCGTTTTATGGTTCATGCTATGGTCGGCAGTAATCAGGATCGCAGCATCGGGCGCGGTTTGATGCAGTTTCGCGATATAGCTGTCCATGGTAGACAGGAAAACTTTAACGCTGTCGGTTTCTGGCGTCCACATATGCATTGGGTAATCAGTAGTATGAATAAAAACCAACCGTACTTCGGGTTTATTTTTTAACAGGCTATCGGCAGCATCCATTATCTGATAGTTCACCTCCCTCGAATACACATCCGACAGCACGGGAGGGTTTGCCCATTTATCCTTTTGAACAGCCAGGCACTCGGGGCATAGGGTATAGTCGGCGTATTTACCTAATACTTCGATAGTTTTTAATTTTACAGAAAGCAGTGCCGATTTGATGCCCAGGTTATGTGCTTTCTCGAACAATGATGGTGTTAATAAAAGAGAAGGGTCTTCTACATATTCTTCCTTCTGTGTTTTGGCATTGAAAAACACATTGCCGGTAATTCCATTTATTGCCGGAGTTGTACCGGTGGCAATTGCCATATTATTAACATTGGTTACGGCCGGCATTAACGAGGGTACAATTTTGTAGATACCGTGCTGTTCCATCTGGTTCAGGAAGGGCATGGCTGATGCCCGGTAGTATTTTTCGCCAAAGCCATCCATCATAATAATGATAACACGCTGTTGTTTGAATACTTTTTGGGCATATAAACACGGGCCGCTTCCCGCGATAATAATGGCGCAGATGGCAATACTTAAGAGCGATTTAACTTTCATAATGCTTTGTTTTTTTGATTAACTACACAAAACTACACCTCGCTATCCGGTGGCCAAAGCGAAAAATAATTGCTCAGGATGCCAAAATTTCGTCCTGAAACGATATTGATTTGATGTGCTTTTTTAGTTTGGCGAAAGGGAAGTTTTTCCTTGTGATGAAGTAGATGGGTATCGGGATAGGGAGATCATCGCATTGGATATTAACATACTCCTTGCTCCAATGACTGTTGAGGTAATAAAAATCTGACAGAAACTGTAGTGCATGCTGCGTTTTGCACAGATGATCTATCAACTCATCGTTTTTCCCTGTCTGCCTGCTATTTGGGAGGTTGATAGCCTTTTCAGAAAGAAATTGCTCTACATAAAACCTGGTCGAAGAACCTTTCTCCCGCAAACAAATCGGAAAATTGATGCCGCTTAGTGAAACCGTTCCCCCTACCAGCGGATGTTTATTAAAAGCGTACAAGGATATATTATCCTGGTAAATCAATTGCTTGTTTACATGTTTGGGTATCAACCCTGACACAATGCCGCAGTCCAGTTCACCGCTATCAACTGCCCGCAATATTTCGGCTGAGTTGTTGGTTACAACCTCGTATTCAAGTTGGGGCAAAAGGTTCAGAAAAGAGGATAACAGCCTGTTCATGATAAGCTTGGAGTGAGAGCCGCCAGAGCCTATTTTTAAAATACCAGAACCATTGCGGCCATTTAAAAGAGATAGCTGGCTGGCGAATTCATCATTTTCCTGCAAAATATTAGCAGCGAGGCCGGCCAGTTGTTCTGCCTGGGCAGTAACTTTAATGCTGTTACCTGTCGATTGTACCAATTGAAGGTTCCAATCAGCTTCGAGGCTTTTGATAATTTTACTGACCGCCGAGGGCGTAATAAATAGATTTTTGGCTGCCGTTTTATAGCTGTTTGTTTTGCAAACTTCTGATAATACTTTAACCTTAAATAAATTCAGAATTTTGCTTTGCATGGCCTTGGGTTAATCTGCGGCAATTGAGCAAATATAAATATCAAATACGCAGTTATCCGTTAACCTAATGTTAAGGCATTGATGCAATAATTGCCTTAACGCAAAAAGCCGCAGTATTTCTACTGAGGCTTTTATTTCTGGAAGCGAGCCAACTAAACTTGGTTAGGTTAAATTTTCAAGCCTAATATTTTAAATGCTTCTTTTTTGTATTTTTTTGCATGCGCATCAAAGTCGTCTTTATCATCGATCATACTTAAAAAATAATAAGCACCGTCAGAGATCACAAAGATAAGGTCAGAAGCCAGTTCGGCATCTTCACATTCAATAAGCTTATTATTAACGCATTCCTGAATAACATCTTTAAGCCATTTCCTAAGCAACAGATGCAGCTCTTTGAATTTAAATTTGATTAGCGAATTTCTGAATATGAGCGCAAAGCAGTTATAAAAAATGCTGTCATCTATATAACTGTCCCACTTTCTGGAAAAGATGTTATTCAAAATGTCGACCAGCTTGGTAAGCGGGTCTGCATTTTCATGTTCAGGAGTATATATTTCTTCATAACTGCTGATAATAAAATCGATCAGTCCCAATAACATTTCCTCTTTGGTAGAGAAGTAATGTACCACCAGGCTGGGGTGCATATTTAATTCTTTAGCTACTTTACCAAATGAAGTATTCTCAATTCCTTCATTTTTCGCTATCTGATAAAAGGCTTCTATGATCTTTTTTTGCTGATCTTCCTTTAAACTTTTTCTACCCATAAATTATTCAAAATTACCTCTATAAAGCGAAAATACAATTGTAAAAATAAATTTACTGAATGTTCAGTTTATTTAATTCTGGGTTTACAAAGGTTTAACATTCAATGGGTTTATTTGATCGTTTTAAAAAGCGATGATGATTCTTAATTAACCCCTATTAATATTTAGAATATGTGTGCCTCTATTGTTAAAACGATTTGTCATATGCTTGGATGGACGGGCGCCATGCTTTTTCTAGTTGCCTATTATCAATTGATCGTTAAAAAGTGGCAATCATCCTCCTACGCTTTTCACATTCTCAATTTTATCGGTGGTGTCTTCGTCGGTATCGATGCCTTTAATGATAGCTCTTATCCTGCCGCTTTCATCAATATTGCCTGGTCGCTTATTGCACTCTACGGAATTTATATCGATAAATGGAAAAAGGACGCTAATGGCTTTAAGCACGTGTAATATAATTATTTCAACAATCTATATGTCAAAACAAATACCCCCGCTAGAAGAACAGAAAGATCACAAGGAAACTCCTTATCCGGGTTCCAGGCAACCCGGATAAAAAATAACCGGCACGTTCGAGATGCCGGTTAAAGAATCGCCATTAAACAGTACACATTTAATTAACGAATTGCCAATTTATGCAAAAAAAAATTGACCCACGTTTTGAAATTTCCTGGATTTATAAAACATTTATTGTTGGCTTAACTGCGGTAACGGTATGTGTTACCGATGCGCATGCGAAAAATAGCTACGCGCCGATAGATTCGCTGGGATCCCAACAACCAGCATCTGCAATATCCACGAAAATCATTACTGCTGAAATCCTTAAAGGACATGTCAGCGATTCAAAAAATGTCCCGCTTCCCGGCGTATCTATTTTAGTAAAGGGAAGCAATGTAGGCACAACGACAAACCAGGAGGGAGATTTCTCTATTAAAGCCAAACCAGGCGATATCCTGGTTTTAACCTATATCGGGTTTAGGACAAAAGAAGTATCAATATCAGAAATTAAAGATTACCGGATCACCCTTGATGATGATGCCAAAGGCCTTTCAGAAGTTGTTGTTACTGCACTAGGTATCAAAAAAGAGAAAGCCAAGCTCGGTTATGCCGTTCAGGAGGTAAATGGAGAAGATTTAGTAAAAGCACGCGAACCCAACGTTATCTCCAGCCTTACCGGCAGGGTAGCAGGCCTGGTTGTTCAAAGTTCAACGGACCTGTTTCAAACCCCTGCTATTACTTTGCGTGGCCGCACGCCCTTAATTGTAATTGACGGTATCCCTGATCAGTCGGCCGATATTTGGAAAATCAATGCTGATGATGTGGAAAGTATGACGGTGTTGAAAGGTGCTAATGCATCCGCCTTGTACGGCTCTATCGGCCAAAACGGAGCTATCATGATTACCACTAAACGCGGAAAAGGTAAAGACCTGAGCGTTGAAATCAATTCCTCTACAGAGGTTCAACCAAGCTTTATCAGGATCCCTAAAGTACAAACCGAGTATGGTGATGGGTTTAAAGGCCAGTACAGTTATGTAGATGGTTCTGGTGGTGGCCCCGAAGGAGGAGGTTGGATCTGGGGACCTAAATTGGATCAAAAAGACCCGAATACAAAAAGTGGTTTTGTAGA
>CAHJXH010000039.1 GCA_903644075.1 Sphingobacteriaceae bacterium
GTTACTATCAATGTACTTTTGTACCGTTGGTAGAAGAACCCAAACAAACCGCCGAACACCAGATAACCGAAGCCCATGTGCAATACCTGGAGAAAGTGATCAGGGAAGAGCCGCCATACTGGCTATGGTCGCACCGGAGATGGAAATTTAAGCCGGAACATACGAACTAAATGGAGATTAAACCTAAAGTAGCTGTAGTAATTTTAAACTGGAACGGACTAAAATATTTGAGCCAGTTTTTGCATGATGTTGTACAATCAACCTATCCCAACCTGGAAATTGTGGTGGGCGATAATGCCTCATCAGACGGCTCGGTTAATTTCCTGAAAGCACAGTTCCCAACCGTTACCATTATACAAAACGATGCCAACTACGGCTTTACCGGCGGCTATAACCGTGTTTTAGAAAAGGTGGAGGCGGATTATTATATCCTGCTTAATTCGGACATTGAAGTGAGCCCTAACTGGATAGAACCGGTAATTGAGCTAATGGAAACCGATGATTTGATAGCAGCAGCTGCACCTAAAATAAAATCTTACGCGCAAAAAGATCATTTCGAACACGCAGGAGCTGCCGGTGGCTTTATAGATCATTTGGGTTATCCTTTTTGCCGTGGCCGGATATTTTATGATGTAGAAGAGGATAGAGGCCAGTATAATCAATCAGGCGAGATCTTCTGGGCATCGGGAGCTGCGTTATTCATCAAGAAAAAGTATTGGGATTTATCAGGCGGGTTCGACGAGCAGTTTTTTGCGCACATGGAAGAGATTGACCTTTGCTGGCGATTGAAAAACATGGGCTACAAAATTATGTATTGTGCCGAATCTGAAGTTTTCCATGTGGGCGGCGGAACACTGGATAAAGAGAACCCATTTAAAACCTATCTCAACTTCCGTAATAACTTATTGCTGCTCAAAAAGAATATGCCGGTTTATAAATCGGTGCCCATTATCAGTATCCGCCTGTGGATGGATTTGCTGGCATTATTCCGTTTTATGAACGAAGGCAAACGTAAGGATGCCTGGGCTATTAGCCGTGCGCATCAAAATTTTGTGCGTAAGCTTTTTTCACCAGCTGATAAAAAAACCAAAACTAAACCTGCCGTTAAAGGTCAGGCTAATTTAATAGGCATGTTTAAGAGTAGTATTGTTAAAGAGTTTTTCATCAAAAAAAAGAAACACTTTACTGATCTGGATTCTCGTCAGTTTTACCGGTAGTTGTCTTATCCTCGCTTTCTCTTAAATTAGTTTCCTTCGCTTCTGTTTTATTGGCTGCAAGAGTGGGCTGGGAGCTAACCGGGGCCGAAGTTGCCGGTGTTAAAACTGGTGATGGATGTGGTAAAGGCAATTCAGCATCTTTATCCCAGTATAAATGTACATCCTGTTGCGGGAATGGTAAGGAGATAGCTTCTGCAGCAAATGTGGTATAAACCTCGGCCAAAATGCGGCTTTTCAGTTCCTGCCATACTGCAATATCTGCTGCCCAGAAAAGCATCCTGAAATCTACAGAACTTGCGTTTAAATTGTGTAACAGCACCACGGGTGGAGGATCAAGCATAATGTCATCCCGGCCGGTAAGCAGTTTTTTCAGTATTTCTTTTACCTTTTCAACATCAGAGCCATATGCCACACCAATAATTAGCTCAACACGGCGGTTGCTGTTGCTGAGTGTCCAGTTAATTACGTGCTGCGATATCAGGTCGCCGTTCGGGATAATAACTTCTGCGCCATCGCCGGTTAATAATTTGCTCGACCGGATACCGATTTCTTTAATAGTGCCCGATTTACCGGATACTTCGATAACGTCGCCAATCTCAACTGGTTTCTCAAAAGCTAATATTAAACCTGATACCAGGTTGTTTACAATATTCTGCAAACCGAAACCGATACCCACACCAAAGGCACTAATAATAATGGTGATCTTATCCATCGGAAAACCCGAAGCCGCCACCGCTATAAAAAAGCCAACAGCGAAAACACTGATGCGCACAAGCAGCATCGAAGTTTTATTTTTGCGCTTTTGCGGCTGTGTGCCTGTATGCTGGCCGGCAAAATCATAGAAGTAATTAATAATTTTCGCGGTGACAGATGATAGCCAGATCACCACTATAAATACAACAATGCTGCCCAATGTAAATTGCGTGCCGCCCAGGCTGTGAGATGCTTGCATCAGGTTGGTTACCCAGTCCCAGATGTTATCTTCAACACCAAGATTTTGCGCCAGCATTATCGCCCACATCACAAACGCGGCTTTATTAAGTACGCTTCTGAATTTGCTTTGCAGTAGCTTAAAATCAAGGAACGAACTGATGCCGGTATCACTTTTATTAGCCTCCAGCTGTAGGAAAAGGCTTTCCATTAATATTTGTACAAACAGGTATAAGGAGAAGGCCAGCCATAAATTAAGGTTACCGGTAACCGCTGCTATTTTGGCAAGCGTAAAGCGCCCGCTAACGTTAAATACAAATGATATTACTTGTAGGACAATGAAGATCTTTAAGATAATTCGCCAATACGGTGGAAATCCTTCGGGCTCCTTGTGATCCCTTAAAAATTTGTAGCCAATAATCGCAGAATATGCCGAAACTATTAATAGAATAACCCTATCAACATTGGAGGTTTCTACAAAAAGGTTACTGATCGCATAAATGATAGATATAAAGAACAGCGTGCGCAAAAACTTATAAAGCGTTGGCGGAAATACTTTTCTTACCAATAATAGTACACATGTAGTAGCGATCAGAAAAAGCCCCTCTAAGAAAACAGCAGGTGGGTGATCGTAAAAATAGGGCTGGATAACCATGCATACAATAATAGCAGATAGCATAGGATGCCTGGCCACGTAGTTGGTTTGCAATAATATTTTGTTCGGATCTGTCCGGGTGTTTAAAATCTTACGGCGGTTAGCGTACACCCATATAAAAAACAGCGCCAAGATAAAGAAGCCCACAAAATGCATTACCATTTCGCGGCTGATCATAAACTTCAATAATTTGTAGTTCATGTTTATCGTATCATCCAGGGCAGAAGCAAAGGTTGTACCCGGGGTAGCTTTCATATCCCAGATATAGTTACTCTCTGAAGAGAATGCCTGTTCGCCAAAGTTGCGTATTTTAATATTGAGGCGGTCTTTTTGATCAAGGATAGAAATATAAATATCGGCTACACGGTTTTGAAGCAGGCCTATTTTTAAAAGATTAACCTTATTCAGCGAATCGAGCTGGCGATGTTTCGACATTACCGCTTTGATAGGCTGGTTGGCTGTTTGCTGTAAACTTGTATCGGCAGGGACTGTACTAAACGTCGAATCTTTTTTAATCTCATTCAGATCAGAGCGCATTTGCACCAGTTTGCTGTTAATGTCGGCAAGCTGGTCCTGCCATTCATCTAACTGGTCTTCGGCACGGGTTAAAATATCACGTATGGCATACAGGTAGCGCAGGGTGTTCGACTTGTCCTGATCGATCAAATTTTTAACAATAGTTACCCGCCTTTGAAAGCTGGGTAATTGCTTGCTGATATCAAGGGTATCAAAGCCATGCGACAGGGTTACGCTTATTTGCGTGAATGAGTTATTGTAGTACTCAACCTTTTGCAAAAGCATGTTTAACGAAGTATCCGAGCGCTTTAGGGTACGCATCATTGAGTCGCGGTGCAAGATGCTGGCACGCAACGAGTCGCTTTGGGAACGTTTCTTTCTTCGTAGCTGGCCAAAGCCATCATCAGCAAAAGAGCATACCATTGCCCCGGTTAACAATACTAAAAAGAGATACTTCAGATATTTTTGCATCGGCATGGCTTCATTAACGCAGAGTGTATGTTTCCGTTTTAGGGAATTTCAGAAAATTTATTTAGTTAGATAATGCTCCAGCGCCAAACGGTACGAATTTAAGCCAAAACCGGCAATAACACCTACACAACTCGCCGCCAACATAGAGTGATGCCTGAATGCTTCGCGCTTGTGCACGTTAGAGATATGTACCTCGATAACCGGCGTATTAATAGCTGCAATAGCATCGGCGATGGCGATAGAAGTATGGGTATAAGCGCCTGCATTAAGGATAACGCCATCATAGCTAAAGCCAATTTCGTGCAGTTTATCAATCAGTTCGCCTTCTTTATTGCTTTGAAAATATTCGATGCTTACGTCGGCATATTGTTTACGCAATTGCTCTAAATAGCTTTCGAAACTATTATCGCCGTAAATCGATTTTTCCCTTACGCCAAGCAGGTTTAAATTTGGCCCGTTAATAATTTGTATCTTCATCAATCCAAACTTAACTATAAATCGGGAAAAATAATCAAGGTGGAGTGGCAGCAGGCAATAAAAGGGTTTAAAAGTTATTTGAAGTTAGAAAAATCAATGTCGGCTAACTCTATACAGGCTTATAGTCGGGATATAGATAAGCTAAAACAATTCGCAGAGGCACAAGTAGTTGTACTAAAACCGACCATAATAACCTTAACCGATCTCCGCACGTTTTTAACCTGGATCAGCGAATTAGGGATGATCCCCACTTCGCAGGCCAGAATTTTATCGGGCATTAAAGCTTTCTATAAATATCTGATACTGGAAGATGAAATTAAGATCGACCCTTCCGAACTATTAGAATCGCCCAAAACACGCAGAAAACTACCGGATACGCTGAGCATGGTTGATATCGATAAGCTGATCTCGGCCATTGATCTTTCTAAACCCGATGGCGCACGCAATAAAGCCATTTTAGAGGTTCTGTACAGCTGCGGCCTGCGTGTGTCAGAACTCACAGAACTACGGATCTCCAACCTATATCTCGACATTGAGTTTATTAAAGTAGTAGGCAAGGGCAGCAAAGAGCGGTTGGTTCCTATTGGAGGTTCGGCCACAAAAGCGCTAAATATCTGGCTCGAAGAAGTCCGCGTGCACATCCCCATCAAAAAAGGAGAGGAAGACCTGGTATTTCTTAATCGCCGCGGCAGCCGCTTAAGCAGGGTTTATATCTTTATGGTGATTAAGGATTTGGCTGAGATTATTGGTTTGAAGAAAAGCATTAGTCCGCATACCTTCCGGCATTCATTCGCTACTCACTTAGTTGAAGGCGGTGCCGATTTACGTGCCGTACAGGAAATGCTGGGCCACGAGAGTATCACCACTACTGAAATTTATACACACCTGGACAGGGATTATTTGAAGAGTACGATAACGCAGTATCATCCGAGGAGCTAAAAACCTCTCCCCAGCCCTCTCCGAAGGAGAGGGAGCTAATGTCCTAAAGAATTGAAAGGTTTTTAAAGTCCTCTCCCTCGGAGAGGATTTAGGAGAGGTGTGCCTTTATCATCCTATCCCGTCCATTCATATCTTTTCTTAACTCAATGTTTATGAAGTCTTTACTGCGTAACATATCCATCGTTGCTTCACCATAACTTTCATTGATCTCGAAGAATAATAATGCATTGGATTTCAAATTTTTAACAGCGAAATCGGCAATAGCATTATAGAATAATAACGGATCTTCTTCGGGAACAAATAATGCCGAATGCGGTTCAAAGTCTGTTACGTTGCTGTGCATCTGGCGTTTATCGGTTTCGGTAACGTAGGGTGGGTTGCTTACAATAATGTCGAGCTTTTCATCAAGCTTAATATTTTCATGCGCCAATATATCAGCGTGAATAAAATTCACCTCAACTTTATTATTAACTGCGTTTCTTTTAGCCGTTTTCAATGCGCCTTTAGAAATATCGATAGCCGAAATTATAGATTGCTTTAATTCATGTTTTAGCGTAATGGCAATACAGCCGCTACCTGTGCCAATATCTAATATATTTATTGGCGATGATCCTACAATTTCAATAATCCAACTTACCAATTCTTCAGTTTCCGGGCGGGGGATCAATACATTGGGATTTACTTCGAATTTAAGACCATAAAACTCCGTGTGTCCCAAAATGTATTGCAAAGGCTCGCCGGTTTGGAGCTGATTTAATATGGTGGATAGTTTTTCAGCTTGCTCACCAGTTAATTCAGTTTCGGGAAAAGCCTTCAATTTTGCTTTGCTGTAACCGGTTAACTCGCTTAATACCAAAGTGGTGATCGCGTCGGCCTCATTTGTATCATACAAGGGGGCCAACATTTGCTTAAAAGTATTAAAAGCGTGCTGCACAGTTTTCATTCAACAAATAAACATAAAAGCTACCTTTGCGCCATGTTTGAACATGAAAAATATATGCAACGATGCATCGAGCTTGCCCTCTTAGGTGCAGGATATGTGAGCCCGAACCCTATGGTTGGCGCTGTAATTGTTCATCAGGATAAAATAATAGGCGAGGGGTACCATCGGCAATATGGCGGCCCACATGCCGAGGTTAATGCTGTAAATATGGTATTAACCAATTTTGCTGAAGCAGAATACCTACTTAAAGAATCAACCATCTATGTTTCGTTAGAGCCATGCGCACATTATGGTAAAACACCGCCATGCGCCGATCTGATCATCAAACATCAAATCCCTAACGTGGTTGTTGGCTGCCGCGATCCATTCGACCAGGTAAATGGTAAAGGGATTGAGAAGCTACAGGAAGCAGGAATTAACGTTGAAGTAGGTGTTCTCGAAAAAGAATGCCGGGAACTGAACAAACGCTTCTTCACACGCGTAAAAAGCCAGCGTCCGTACATTATTTTAAAATGGGCCAAAACAGCAGATGGCTTTTTTGCACCCGATGACGACAGGCAGTTTTGGATCAGCGGGCCAGAATCTCGCCGCCTGGTACATCAATGGCGTGCCGAGGAGGATGCGGTACTGATTGGCAAGAATACCGCCATGATTGATAATCCGCAATTAAACCTGCGTTACTGGGAGGGCAAAGCACCTAAACGTGTGGTAATTGACCGTAGGTTAGAACTGAGCAAGGATTTAAATATATACGACCAAAGCGTTGAAACATTGATATTTAACGAGGTTAAAACCGATGTTGAGGACAATATTAAGTATATTGCGCTCGAAGATTTCGACCGGTTTGTACCGCATTATATTTTGTACCAGTTATACCTGCAGGATATTCAATCTGTAATAATCGAAGGCGGAGCACATACGCTGAACACGTTTATAGAGGCCGGCTTATGGGACGAAGCACGTATATTTACAGGCAAATCAGTTTTAAATAAAGGCATACCTTCGCCTGCTATTACAGGTGTTGTTGCCGACGAATACAAGGTAGGGGAAGATACCTTAGCAATTTTATACCATCAACCTATTTGAGTAAATGATATACATTTTTTTAAGCGTTTGCTGCAGTGTGGCGGTTTCCATTATGCTGAAACTGGCCAGGCGTTACAGTATTGATGTTTTTCAGGCCATCACCTGGAATTATTCTATCGCCATTATCCTCACCTGGATTTTCCTGAAGCCACAATTAGGTTCGCTTTCATCTGCTCCGGTATCCAGCTATGCGATACTTGGTTTTTTACTGCCCGCCGGTTTTCTAATCATCGCCTTATCTGTAAGGGTAATTGGTATTGTGCGTACAGACACCGCGCAGCGGCTTTCATTAATAATCCCCCTGCTTGCCGCGTTCTTTTTATTTAATGAACAATTAACTGCTTTTAAGCTTATTGGTATTGCCATAGGTATTCTAGCGGTTACCCTGTTATTAATTAAACCGGTAGATCGCCGCAATAACATCCGTAAAACCGGGACCTTGTTGTATCCATTAGGTGTATTTTTAACCTTTGGTATTGTTGATGTGATGTTCAGGCAGTTGGCATTAATAAAAGATGTATCATTTACTACCTCGCTTTTTGCTATTTACGTTATTGCTTTTGTAATATCGCTTATTGCTTTGCTGTACATGGTAGTCACCAAAAAGGCTAAGTTTCAATGGCGATATATTGGTTTCGGCTGGATACTAGGTGTAGCTAATTTCGGCAATATCCTGTTTTATCTGCTGGCACATAAAGCCATGGCCAAAAGTCCGTCGGTGGTTTTCTCGGCCATGAACATCGGTGTTATAGCCGTTGGTACCCTGGCAGGCACATTTTTATTCAAAGAAAAAACAAGCTGGCTAAACCGCGCCGGTATTTTACTGGCCATTATAGCTGTTGTAATTATTGCTTACGCGCAAACGCACTAATGTTATTCGACGATACTTATTTAACCATTGCCGAGCCTGTTGAAGGCATACACCGTATAAACGGCAGCAAGTTTTTAAGCTTTGCTTACCCTATAAAAAGCGAGGCTGAGATTAAGCCCATTATTGCTAAACTTAAAGCATTGCACCCGCAAGCTAATCACCATTGCTGGGCTGCAAAACTGGGAACTGACCAGTCGGCACAGCGCTTTAATGACGATGGCGAGCCGGCCGGTTCTGCTGGCAGGCCTATCTTAAATACGTTATTATCAAAACGACTGACAAATGTCATGGTGGTGGTAGTTCGTTATTTTGGCGGGACATTGTTAGGTATCCCCGGATTAATCAGTGCTTATAAAATTACTACAGAAGAAGCATTAAATACGGCTAAGATCATCGAGAAAACCTTTAACGATGTTTACCATGTTAATTTCGATTACCTGCAGATGAATGATGTGATGAAAGTGGTTAAAGATTTAAACCTCGAAGTACTGGAAACCCAGTTCGATACCGCCTGTGTATTAAAATTCAGCGTAAGAAAAACGCATATTGACCAGGCTGAGCATAAATTCTTAAAAATAAGCAACGCAAAATTAACTTACTTATATAGTAGCTAATCAGCGAAGGAAATATTTTAATTATTTAAGAAATTTTTTAAACATAATAGTTTAGGCGGTGTTGTTAATTAGTTAAACCTTGCAACAAAATGAACACACTACCTATAGGAATCTATTTGGAAGCCGAAAAACGGTTCGAATTTGATTTCGTTAAACATCTCTTAAAAATTTCATTCTATAAAGAAAGCCGCAAAGCGGGCAGTATTGTATCGGCGTTCCGTATGGTAAAAAACGAGAATGATTTATACCTGCTGATCCATAATTATGGTAAACTGGGCGAGCGCAAGATCATGATTGAATCGATGGATCAAAATCAATTGGTTATCAATCACGATAATACATCTTACAAACTACAGAAAGTAGCTTAAGCTATACTTCAGAAATTGAACAAAATGGGTGATTTATAATCGCCCTTTTTTGTTGAATATGCCCCTTATAATGCTTATTTTGGGCAAGTATGCAATCTTTCGAAATAAATAAATCAGATCTCCTGAAGATAAAGAATGCGCTTGAAGCTAATGATACTGAGCTTCAACGTGTTTTGGGAGAATACCACGCCTCCGAGATTGCAATTCTATTTGAACGGCTTAGCCCCGAAGAGCGAGAAAAAATCATCAATGTTCTGCCCTCTGATATCGCTTCGGAAGTAATCTCCGAAATGGATGAGGAGAATCACCCAGAGCAGATCTTATTCAACCTGCATCCCGAGAAACGTTCGGAAATTATTGAAGAACTGGATTATGATGACGCAACGGATATTATCTCCCAACTCGAAGAACATGAGCAGGAACAAGTATTAGAGCATATTGACCAGGAGGATGCCACCAACATCCGCGCCTTATTACATTATGACGAGGATACAGCAGGTGGTTTGATGAATACTGACGTTATTAAACTCAATGCCAACCTCAATAAAAAAGACGCGCTGGAAGAGGTAATTCGCCAGTCGGAAGAGAAGGAAGAATTCTACACCATTTACGCCGTTAATGATCGTGATATTCTGCAGGGCATTGTGTCGCTGAAAGACATCATTAAGTCTAAGCCCGACGTAATGGTGCACGACCTTTTAAAAACCGATTACGTTTACGTTAAAGCCGAGGTTGACCAGGAAGAGGTTGCCCGCTTAATGTCGCAATATAACCTAACCAGTATCCCGGTGGTAAATGACCATCTGAAACTGCTGGGCCGCATTACCATCGATGATATCATCGACGTAATGGAAGCAGAGAACACTGAGGATATTTTGAAGATCTCTGGTGTATCAGAAGACGAAGAGCTAAGCGGTAACTGGCAGGACGCAGTAAAAAGCCGTTTGCCATGGCTGATAATTAACCTGGGCACTGCTTTCCTGGCAGCATCAGTAATTCGCCATTTTGGGGCACTGGAAGCAAAGCTCCCAATTATCGCTGCCTACATGACTATTATTGCCGGTATGGGCGGTAACGCTGCCACGCAAGCCCTGGCGGTTACAGTAAGGCGTATCTCGCTAAGTGATTTAAGTGATGCCCAAGCTTATAATACCGTATTAAAAGAGTTTTTGGTAGGAATGATTAACGGTGCCGTTAACGGTATCATTGTGTTAATAGTGGCTTTATTTTATGATGCCAACCCTATGCTTGGCCTTGTTTTGTTTTTAGCCATGACGGGCAACCTCATTGTTGCAGGTTTAACAGGCGCATCCATTCCACTGTTATTGAAGCGTTTGGGAATTGATCCGGCTGTGGCATCATCAATTATCATTACCACATTTACAGATTGCATAGGCTTTTTGCTGCCTTTATGGCTGGCTTCCGCACTTTTATTATAAATTTGGAACTTTATAATTTCATCACACATGACTGAAGTAAGATACAACTGGACGAAAGAAGAGATTGCTGAAATATACCACACCCCATTACTGGACCTGATTTACCAGGCAGCAACCGTTCACCGCGAAAATAAAGATTATGCCGAAGTACAGATCAGCTCACTGATCTCGGTAAAAACAGGCGGATGCCCCGAAGATTGCGCGTATTGCCCGCAAGCAGCACGTTACAATACCGGCGTAAACGTACATGCCATATTACCAAAAGAAGAAGTGATTGCCGCAGCCGAAAAAGCTAAAGCAGGCGGTGCATCACGTTTATGTATGGGTGCCGCATGGCGCGAAGTACGCGATAATCGCGATTTCGATAAAGTACTGGAAATGGTTACCGCCGTTAACGACTTGGGTATGGAAGTTTGCTGTACCCTGGGTATGCTTACCGAAGGCCAGGCGCAACGTTTGGCTGATGCAGGTCTCTATGCATACAATCACAATTTGGATACATCTGAAGACGATTACAAACGTATTATCACGACCCGTACTTATGATGATCGTCTACAAACTTTAGATCACGTGCGTAAAGCTAAGATCAGTGTTTGCAGTGGCGGTATTATAGGCTTAGGCGAAACTGTTGCAGATCGTATCTCGATGCTGAAAACATTATCTACTATGCCTAAACACCCGGAGTCTGTGCCAATCAATGCACTGGTTCCTGTACAAGGTACGCCACTGGCAGATCAGCCGCGTGTTTCTGTTTGGGATATGGTACGTATGATTGCCACCGCACGTATAGTAATGCCTAAAACGGTAGTACGCTTATCAGCAGGCCGCACCGAGATGAGTACTATTGAACAAGCCCTTTGCTTTATGGCAGGCGCTAACTCCATCTTCGCAGGTGAGAAACTGTTAACCACACCAAACCCATCTTTCGATACCGATATGGCCATGTTCGAGCTATTAGGCTTAACCCCACGCAAAGCCTTCAAAAACGGCAGACCGAACAGGGTAGAAGAGGTTAAAGAAGAAGTTAGCATTTAAGTATTACTAATGATAAAGAAAGGGCCGGTGCGAGTAGCATCGGCCCTTTCTGCTTGTATAAATTTTGTCATTGCGAGGAGGAACGACGTGGCAATCTCGTCGCCAATGCTTATTAGACCTGTATAGCAACGAGATTGCCACGCTATCGCTTAATGACAAATAATAGAAAATCGTTTAATAACTCCTATAAAACGAATGATCTGCAAAAGCTAATAACTCCTTATCACCATTACTATCCCCATAAGCGTACAGGATATAATTCTCGCGGTCGGGATATGCGGCAAGCAGGCGGGCAACTTTTTCCGGGCCGTGGCAGTTTTTAGTCAAAAACACACCTGTAATTTTATCATCAATGACCTGTAATTGCGTAGCCAATACCGTTTTAATACCTTGCTCAACGGCCCAGGGATTAATCCAGTTTTCGGCAGATGCGCTGATGATAATTACTTCGTGCCCTTGCTCGTGGTGCCATTTTATTTTAGCCAGAGCTTCGGGGTTAACCAGTTTATCTATAACAGGTTTAAAACCCTGGCACAGTGTAGTAAACTTATCCAGTTTAACACCGGCAAAGAAAGCTTTAAACAAACGCTCTTTAGCTTGATAGTTTGGGATCACCTTCAGCTTAAATAAGGCTACGAAAGGTACAACCATTAAGGTACCCGATAATATGCGCCACAATTTGGTAGCATACCATACAAATACGGGCAGGGTATCCCGCGTGGTTATAGTGCCGTCGAAATCGAAAGCGGCGATTACTTTTTTATCTGTTAATTGAATTTCTCCGCCCATTTTAAAAAGTTTGATTCGGGGTAATTAGTAATATTATCGGGTATCAGGAATTTAGAATCAGACCTGATGAAATTTTCAACCTTTGGAACTCCGTCCAGGTTTGTTTCTTTATAAGGGATATGATTTTCCTCCAAACGAAAACGGTTAGCTTTTTCATCGCCAAACTGAACGGTGATAACCTGATGCGCGGCTTGCAACTTTGCAATTTGATGATTTACCAGCATGGTCATCATTAAATTCCAGCCGAAACCGGCAAACGTTAAAGCCACATTGAAAACAATGAAGAGGTATAAAAAGCCTCTTAAAATTTTGTGCTTGGTGTTGTGTAGTTCGGCCGCCAGTAATACTACAATTGGCAGATACCATAACTGAGGAATATACCTGGCCCACCATGATTCGGGCATTATGAGTACCACAGCCATAATTACCGCCATCAGGTAAACCATATTTTTAATAAGTGCAAACTTACCGGGCTTCAACAGCAATACAATCAGCAAAGCAAAGGTGAGTAACAATATCCCGCTAAAAAACGGACCGAAACCTGCTATGCGGGTATCAGGCTTAAATGAATTGGTAAAATCTGTTTTATTAACCGTGAACGGGATTTTAAGCGAAACTGTTTTCTGTTTATCAGAAATCTGGTTATCGGTATGGGCAAGCAACGAGGTGAGAAGTTTATCCATGCCACCTTTCTGTTCAAAACCTGGTGGCAGGTTATAGCCTACAATATCAACTTTGTTTTTACCCATTAAAGGATAAAACGGATGCTGAAATTTTACCGTATTAACCACGTAAGGGTTATAACCCACAATGAGTACAGCCACAGCGCCTAATGCTATTGCGGTGTAAATAACCTTCTTAAACAACTCGATCTTTTTGGTGAATAACAACCAACCCAGCAAGGCTGCCGTAAATATCACCACGTAAACCAGCCCTGTAAACTTCACATTAGCACCAATAATAACCACAGCGGCAAGCAAAGCCAGGTTATAAATACTGCTATCAAAAACAAGCCAGATGGCTACTATAAACAAGCATTGCACCATCATGGCCAGTTGCCCATCAACATAAGTACTTATCAGCTGATTAATACTAATGGGATTACAGGTAGCCAAAACTGCTATCAAGATACACCTCGATATCGTCAGCTTATTTAAACCCAATAGTAGTGACAGCGTGAGGCAAAAAGTAGCAACAAGCAGTATCAGGTTAGTAGCCTTGCCTGCTTCAATATGTCCAGTCAAAGCATATAAGGTACTCTGCGGTATTTCTACACCCTTACCGTAATGATTAATATAAATAGCCATATTAACCGATTTGGGCAACAAGGTTTTAAACGTATTCCAACCGTGGGCTAATTGGTAAATGCCTTCCTGGTGGTACGACTGGCCATCATAAGTAACATCGTAAAAACAGCAGGCAATTACAATAGAAGCGATTATTATTAAAGCACTGATTATGGCAGACCGGATAAAACCTTCGGTATTTTTAAGTTTATTTTTGCAGATGAAATAATAAAGACCGCCTGTTAAAATAAACCCTGTAGGGAACTGCCATGCAGCAACTGTTAATCCTGCAAAAAAGGAGAGGGCCACTATTAACAATACCATGGCAATGGTGGTAATCAGCATGCTGCCCGTTAAAAACAGAACCCGGTTATTGCGTTGTAAAGAAAGCTGCATAATTAAACCTTCAGGTAAATAATTAAGAAAAAGGACACGATCCAACCGAGGATAATCACTTGCAGAAAGCGGTTCTTAAGCAGCACCATGGTAGGGCTTCCGCTAATTAACCAAACAAAGGTTAACTGCAAATACCTTAATATACCCAGTATCACAAAAAACGAGGTGAGGTAAGTATTGCCTCCAAAACGCGAAGTAATTTCGGGCGAAGTACAATACATAATATAGCACACAATTACCACGGTAGCCATTACGGTAATGGCCACGTTCAAAAATTCGAGGTTATAACCTTCTAAATTTTTGCGGGCCTTCTGTTCTGTTTGTACATAAATATAAACATCGTCGCGGCGTTTGGCCAGGGCTAGGAACAGTGCCAACACCAGGGTCATTAAAATGATCCAATGCGAAAGTACGGTATCAGTAGCAGCCCCGCCAATTAAAATACGCAGCACAAAGCCTGTGGATATCAGCATTACATCCAGCAATGAAATGTGCTTCAATTTAATTGTATATAAGATATTCTGCACCAGGTAAACACCCGCCACAATACTGGCCACCGTATTACCCAACACAGCAAATAACAAAGCAGCTGCAATGAGTAAAACAACAATTAAAACGATGCCTTCTTTAACCGAGACTGCGCCGCTGGCTAATGGACGGTTACGCTTTTTAGGGTGTATCTTGTCCTCCTCAATATCCAGCATATCGTTAAACACATAAACCGCGCTGGCTAAAAATGAAAATCCAAAAAATGCCAGGAGGCAATTATGAATAACTACTGGCTGATAAAGCTTTAACGCGAAAAATGCGGGAAGGAAAATAAACAGGTTTTTGCTCCACTGATGTACACGGAGAAGCTTTAGGTAGGAGCTAATTTTTTGCATATTGATCGATAAATATAACATATTTTACAACCCCAAATCCCAACGCTGGACGTAAAAAACACGATACGATGTCGTTTAGACCTTGTTAGAGCATTAAGTTGTGAATTAGTTAACAATATAAACTAATTGGGACATACTCCAGCTTTTTTAACATGTAGAAAAGTCTTGATTCTCGATTCTTGTCTCTTGATTCTCTTTCTACTCCGCTATTACCTTCACGTCCATACTACCTCTCGTAGCCTTAGAGTATGGGCAAACAATGTGTGCCTTATTGGCCAGTTTCTGCGCTTCATCGATACTAATACCCGGTATTTTCACATGCAGTTCGGCAGACAGGGCAAAAGCGTTATCATCTTTATTAAAAATCACATGTACATCTACTGTGGCCTCGCTCACATCAATATCATGCTTTTTGGCTACCGAGCCTAATGCGCCCAAATAACAGGCACCGTAAGCACCGGCAAATAATTGTTCGGGGTTGGTATAGGCACCGCCTTCGCCGCCCATTTCTTTGGGCTTTTTGAGGTCGATGTCTAATATACCATCAGATGATTTAATATGGCCATCTCGGCCGCCTTTTGCTGTTACTACAGCGGTATAAATTGGTTCCATGCTTATCTAATTTTATTTACAACCTGAGGTATTAATAAAGATTTGTTAAAATTCTTATTTGCTAATATTTTTAGTAATTTTGATTTGTATGAATGTGGACAGGATTACCGAAAAGTTGAACATATTGGCCGACGCTGCTAAATACGATGTATCGTGTGCATCGAGCGGCAGTAAGCGGCAAAATAAGGATAAAGGCTTAGGCAATGCCAGTAACGGTATTTGCCATACGTATACCGAAGACGGGCGATGCGTATCACTATTAAAAATCCTCTTTACCAATGTTTGCATTTACGATTGCGCTTACTGTGTATCGCGCAAAACTAATGATATAAAACGCGCCGCATTTACCGTGCAGGAAGTGGTTGATCTTACGATCAGTTTCTATCGCCGTAATTATATAGAGGGCCTGTTTTTAAGTTCAGGGATTTTTAAGGATGCCGATTATACGATGGAACGCCTGGTGCAGGTAGCCAAAAAACTTCGCCTCGAACATAACTTTAATGGCTACATCCACCTTAAAAGTATCCCCGGTGCCAGCGATGAGTTAATGCGGGAGGCTGGCTTGTATGCAGACCGCCTTAGTATTAACCTCGAGATGCCAACTGAAGCCGGGCTCAAACTTTTAGCTCCGGAGAAAAACCGGCAGGATATGATCACCCCGATGAATTTCCTGAAAGATGAGATCATTCAACGTACCGAAGAAAAGAAACTATTTAAAAAGGCCCCGATATTTGCACCCGCCGGCCAAAGCACGCAGGTAATTATTGGTGCCACACCAGAGACCGATCAGCAGATTCTGCAAATGTCTGATCAGTTTTACAAAGGCTTTAAACTCAAGCGAGTTTATTATTCGGGTTATGTACCGGTATTGAGTGATAGCCGATTGCCTGCTTTAAATACAGCAGTACCTATGGTGCGCGAAAACCGGCTTTACCAGGCCGACTGGCTGATGCGGTTTTACCACTTTAAGGTAAATGAAATTGTAAACCACGATAATCCATTGTTGGATCTGGACATCGACCCTAAACTGAGCTGGGCGATACGCAATTTGCAGGAGTTTCCTGTAGATATTAATAAGGCCGATCTGCGGATGATATTGCGCGTGCCGGGCATAGGTGTACAATCGGCGCAAAAAATTGTAGCAGCGCGGGCATTCAGGAAACTGAATTGGGACCAGCTTAAAAAACTCGGTATTGCTGTAAACCGGGCGCGCTACTTTATTACATGTAACAGCCCGCAATACGAACGGCGCGATTTAACCGGTACAGCCATTAAACAATATATCCTGGCCGAATCGCAGAGTAAATACATTAAAAACTCCACCGTACAATTAAACCTGTTTTGATTGAGATGACCACCCTGATTTATGACGGTACGTTTGAAGGTTTACTGACGGCCGTTTTCGAGATTTACGAACAGCGCCTTACGCATGTACGTATGCAGAAAGGGGAGTGGCATAATACCGCCCTGTTTGAAAACGTGATTAAGGTAGTAACAGAAAATACCAGGGCTACCCGCGTATTAAAAGGATTGAAACAAAAGATTTCGGCCCAGGGACTGCAGCGCTTTTATGCCGCCCACATGGCCGAAATGGATGGCGAGGATGATAACCTGATTGGTTATATCCGTTATGTATTCGATTCGCCGAAAAACGTGGAGGAGGATTATGGCAACAAATATGTAATGCGCGTATCGGAGATTGTGCGGATGGTACGTCGCGAAAAACATCGGATGGAAGCCTTTATTCGTTTCCAGGAACTGAGGGATAAAACTTATTATTCGGCCATTGAGCCTGATTTTAATGTATTGCCGTTGCTGATCAAACATTTCAGAAACCGATATGCTGATCAGAAATGGATTATCTATGATATAAAACGTAGCTACGGTTTGTATTATGATTTGCACGAAACCCAGTATATCTCGCTCGATTTTGCCACCATAAATCCGGGCAATGTGATTTCGGCCTATGATGATAATGAAGCTGTATACCAGGAGCTTTGGCGTAACTATTTTACTAGTGTAAACATACCTGCACGCAAAAATACTAAGCTGCATTTACGCCATGTACCCAAGCGATATTGGAAACATTTAACCGAAAAAATTTAAATCATTGAATTTTCCGGAAAGCTAATGGCTGTAAAAACATCAGAATATGTTGATAAGCAAGATGTTAATTACGGTTTATAAATCTGCGTTTTTGATATAATAAAGCTAATTAATTCATTTTTAACGTGTTAATAACTTGCATTTTTCTGTTAGTAAACCTGTTAAGAAAAAGTATCATTTTTATTTGCAAAACATACTGTAGCACAGTACCTTAGAATATCAGAACGACGTACTTTGACAGCCTTGGGATACGGAAATTGAAATCGGGCGAATCTTCGGAGGAGCTAAAGATCAAGGGAAGACCCTAAATTACCACGGATAATCACTATCATTTAAAAGGTGCAGCCACAACGCAAGTGACGGCGCATTAAGTGATGAACCGCGCAAGCGGGGATACATGAATACGAATATATTACCGGGATAATTTATCAGAGGTATTGTGGTTTGCACGCTTGAATACAGTGCTCTACGGAGTGCAGTATGAAATTGCAAACAAAGCAATGATCATGACAAGTAAGTACTGCTTTGGCAGCACAGAAAATCAGATCGGTTAAATTACTAAAAGCGTTTATTGATGCTTTATGAGCAGCTACGGTTGAACATAAGGTTGAGAACGGAGGCGACATCTTAACGGATTTGGCCTCCGTTTTCGCGTTATAGAGATTTTTTGCTTTTTGTCATTCAGAGCGATAGCGAAGAATCTTCTTCACTGCGTTCTGAATGACAAATAGAAGCGAAGAATCTTCTTCGATCTGTACAGCAGCTATGCTTAGTGAAGAAGATTCTTCACTGCGTTCTGAATGACAAAGGGGAGCTTATTCAAAGCAAATTCCTACCTTTAAACCATAAACCACTCCTATAATTATGAAAACCGAAATCAACAAAATCCTCCAGTTTCTACATGTTGCAGAAAATCTTAAAAGATTAACACGCCACAGCTGGCTATCTGATGGCCGGAGAGAAAGCGTGGCCGAGCATACCTGGAGGGTTTCTATTATGTATTTATTGGTTGAACCTTATTTAGGTATCAAGGTGGATTCGACCAAGATATTGAAGATGATCATCATTCATGATATTATTGAAGCGTTGGTTGGTGATGTACCGGCGTTTGATACGTTTAACGAAGAAGTAAAACAATTAAAGATCGAAAACGAAACCCGTGCTATCGAAGACATCAGGATGCAACTGGATAATGAGGTGGGGGATGATTTCTATCACCTATGGCATGAGTTTGAAGCCAAAGCAACCGACGAAGCCAAAGTAGCCAACGCTCTTGATAAACTGGAAGCCCAGATTCAACACAATGAAGCTGATATTAATACCTGGCTGGATATAGAGAAGGAAATGCTTTATATGATGGATAAGCATGTAAATTTTAATGAGTTTTTAGTGCAACTGAAAGATGCGATTGTTGAAGAAGGGGAGTTAAAGTTGGCGATATTATAACCTTACTTGTCATTCGAAGAAGATTGTTCGCCAAGTATTTCCGCCTACAGATTGAAGAAGATTCTTCATTACATTCAGAATGACAAATATATTTAAATTATTCTTATTGATAATCAAATACTTACATTTTAAATAAAAATAATTTCATTTTTAACTTGACACGTATATGTATTTAACCCGATATTGCATTTATCAAGAACGATGTACTTTGACAGCCTTGGGATACGGAAATTGAAATCGGGCAAATCTTCGGAAGCGCTAAAGATCAAGGGAAGACCCTAAATTACTACGAAAAATCAATGTCACTAGAAAAGATGACAGACCACGCAAGTGGAAACTCATTCAAAATGAAGATATGCGCAAGCAGAAGATCATTAAAGGTGTTAAATTACCGAAGTTAGTTTACCAGAGGTATTGTGATTACAAATTGAGGTGTTGTATTCTACGGGATACAGGGCTGAAAAAGTGGAATCAAAGCAATGATTTAACAAGTAAGCTACTGCGTTGCAGTTAAGAAAGGTAAATCGGTTAAATTACTAAAAGCGTTATTGGTGCTTCGCGAAAGACTACGGTTGATCAAGAGGTGTAAAACGGAGATCACATTGAATAAATGTTGGTCTCCGTTTTCGTTTATACGAGGTTTTTTGTTTGCAATGAGATCCTCACACTTTTGTCATCCAGAACGCAGTGAAGGACCTTCTTCGATGTGCATTACTACTATACAAGGCGAAGCAGTATAAATTACTAACCAATCATAATAATGAGTTATGGGGGTGTTCCGGACTTTTAAGTCATTTTGTAATTTGGCACTTAAAACGGCCTTGGTGATATCATTAGCTTCGATTTTTGACATTTTCGTTGGGTGTTCCGGGTGTTCCAAAGTGTTCCGCTTTCAAAAAACGGAACACCTAAATAAGTTGTAAGTATTAACATTTCGGGCACAATACATACTTCACCATTCCTAAAATCTTTTAATTTAGCATTATGTCTAAAGATAACAGGAGCCGTGCTGCTGCAGGTGCTAAAAAAATATTTGTATTAGATACTTCGGTGATCCTTTACGATCATAACGCTTTCGAAAACTTTCAGGAACATGATGTAGCCATCCCGGTACAGGTTCTGGAAGAATTAGATAACATGAAAACGGGTAACGATACCCGCAATTTTGAAGCCCGAAGCTTTATCCGCTTAATGGATGAATTTGCCGGTCAGCATAACCTTAATGCCTGGTTGCCTTTACAGGGCCATAATAAAGGGCAGTTTCGTGTGGTGATGAATAAACCCTCAGTGATGATGGATGCCGAAGCAATATTTGGCCCCGGCAAAACCGATCACAAAATCTTGAATGCAGCTTTGGCCTTACAAGAGGAGCATCCGGACAAGAAAGTGATCCTGGTATCTAAAGACATTAGCCTCCGCCTCAAAGCAAAATCACTCGATCTGAATGCCGAGGACTACGAGACCGGCAAAATCAAAAACCTCGACGAATTATATACCGGGAAAACCGTGCTGGATAAACTGACCGAAAAAACCATTAATCAGTTTATAAAACAACGCGTAGCAGATCCGGAGATATTAGGCATTAAACCGCCTCCGGGTAACCGTTTCTATATCCTCAATAGTAAAAATAAATCTACGCCGGGCTTCTATAATTCGAGCACAGCGTCTGTCGAATATGTATCTGATCAATCGGTATTTAATATTTCGCCAAAAAATACAGAACAGGCTTTTGCCATACATGCGCTTTTAGATCCTGAAATTAAACTGGTAACTATACAGGGTAATGCAGGTACGGGTAAAACGCTGATAGCCCTTGCCAGTGCGCTGGAGCAACGCAAAACCTACAGACAGATCTATGTTACCCGCCCAATTGTGCCGCTAAGTAACAAGGATATCGGCTTTTTGCCAGGAGATGTTAAAAGTAAGGTAGACCCATACATGGCACCGATATGGGATAACCTTAAATTTATCCGCGAGCAATTTGCGGATGATCCTAAAATGCAGGGCAAAATTGATGAGTTGGTTACTACCGATAAGATCTCCATTGCACCATTGGCTTTCATTCGTGGACGCACGCTGACTAAGATCTTCTTCATTGTAGATGAAGCACAGAACCTTACCCCACACGAAATTAAAACCATTATTTCGCGTGCCGGAGAGAACAGCAAATTTGTATTTACAGGTGATATTTACCAGATTGATACGCCCTATCTGGATGCCGAAAGTAACGGCCTATCGTATTTAATTGATAGAGCGAAAGATCATCCATTATATGCACACATCACCCTGCAAAAAGGGGAACGCAGCGAACTGGCTAACCTCGCGACTGAACTATTGTAGAATCAGGTTATCGGTAATACGCTGAATATCGTTGGCTATTTTATTGATGAAGCCCAATTGCTCTTTCAGTAATTCCTGATCGGCAACTTTCTCAGCGCTTAGTTCTTCTTCGTTAATGCTTTGCTCGGCGGTAAATTCAAAGCTGTTGCCGCCCAGCTTTTTGCTAATCTCATTCAGTACGGCAATGTCACGTTTCAACATTTTGAGGTTATCGGCACGCAGATGAATCAGCATATTGGCGCCTGTTATATTCGACGCAATAGTTGCCAGGTAAGAAGAGAGAATATGGTTCAGCACCACAAACTTGTGTACATCCTTACTTTTCTTCTGCTTACTCTTTGGTTCAGAAACCATGCGCTCAAATGCGGCAGATAGGTTGGCCGATTTTACAAACACATCCTTTCGGGCCAGTTTATAATCTGTAGTGGTTTGCGGCTTACCGGTTAAATGCTCACCCAGAGTCATGAGGTACCTGATATTGGCATCAACCACATCCAGTAGAGTTTGTCGTAACTGTTCCGACTCCCAGGATGGGAATATCAGATAACTGGCTAAAAACGCAATAGAAGAGCCTATAACCGTGTCTATAATTCGTTCCTCGGCCACATCCAAATGCCCCACACCCAAAAAGCGGAAGAGGATGAGCACATATGGGGTCATGAAGATTACACTGGTAATATAGTTTACACGCAAGAAACTATAAGCACCCATCATAAACACCATGAGCAATGCCACCTCAAGTGTTTTATTGTGTACAAAAGTTAATACCAATACACCAATAGCTCCGCCGATAATAGTACCGAACACACGTTGGTAATTGCGTTGTTTAGACAGGCTGAAACCCGGTTTTAAAATCACTATAATGGTGAGCAATACCCAGTAGCTATGATGCCCGAATACAATCTTCTTACCCGTAAAATGATTGATCAATTCCAGCAGACCATTGCTCTTGGTAATTACAAAGCCGGTTAAGCAAACCAGGCAAACCCTTAAAGCATGTTTAAAAGTTGCCGAGGTAAGCGTAAGGTTATCGAAGAAAATATGAGGTGTATAATCCTGGTGGGCCACAAATTTGGTGTATTCCACATCTCCCTTTTTTTTATCTATCAGGTTTTCGGCCGATTTAGAATTATAGTACTTACAGATATCCGAGATCTTCTGATTCAAATCACGAACATTGATCAGAATCTTCTTTAATACCAGATTACTCGATCCGCTTAAATGGCCGGATGTGGCATCAATCTCATTTTTTAAACTTTCAAGATCAGGGCCGAAATCTTTAATTCTGCGATATCTCGAATTGGCCAGTATGGCATAACCTATATTATCCAGTTCATCAGCCATTTGACTCACCAATTTGGCGATGTGAGGTAAAACTTCAGTCCCTTCAAATCGATCTCTAATTTCCTGGTAATCGTAATGGGTGGCCATAATCTGCTCAAACATATCAACCAGGTCAACAAACGTAAGCACCAGTACACGGCTGGCATGTGTTGATTCCCGTACGATTAAGCGGGTCTTGAATAGCAACTCCCGCACATTATCCTGGTGCTGGCTAACCTTAATCTGCTGCGAAACCAGTTTCTTATAATTATCCTCAATATCTGTCTCCGGCAAATAAAAATCGGCTTTAATGCGTAAAAATTTAACCACATCAACAATATTCTCGCCCAAGGCTTGCTGCGCTGCGCGATATGGTCTTATGCCGAAAAAAGTTAAGCTCATCAACATATACCAAACGCCACCTGCGGCAATCAGCAAACTATAATGGAGCACTTCGCCCGGCTGCAGGCCTTTATCCATCATAAATATCATCACCAATAATGATGAAGTACCTACTGATGCTGCACGGTTACCATACACAGTAAACATGGAGAACAAAAACGAAAAAGCAACCACTTCAATTCCCAGCGTATATACATTAAGCCTTGCAAAACCAGTAGTAATAGCTACTAATAATAATAATGCATTACAAGCCAACATGGCATTGCGTTTATAAACCTCCGGGCCCGGCGTATCAACCACACAAACACAGATAGCACCTAAAGACAGGGTAAGCCCTAACTCAAGCTGATTAAATTGTGCGAATATGAGCGAAGGCAATAAAACACCTATGGTAATTCGTAATCCATCTGAAAAATACTGGCTGAAGAAGAAACTTTTTATTTTGCGGGATGGTACGGCCATTTTAGATTTTCGTGGGATTGGTATTGCAAATTTATAACAAATAACGTTTATGCATTAAATAGGTTGAAGATTGTAACAAAAACATTGTCGATAATCTCAGTAGATAATTATATTTACCAAACAATTCAAACAGGCCATAAAAAGCCCGTTTTATTCAGATCTCTCTATATCGTCTATGTCATCTGCAAACAACCTTAGTCAGCGTGAGTCCGTCTTTAACCAGGAAGTAATCACCCGTTTCGAGCTTTACAACAGTCTGTTTTTAACCCTGCCATTTTACCAGGTTAAAGATACCGGAAACCTGTTGCCATTTTTTAGCGCCCATTGCGAAAAGGGCACAGCTAATCAGGAGTCACCATCTGACATTATTAAATCTTTCTTTAAGAAATACGTACCGGATATTGATCATCAGGAACAGCTTAACCGCTTATTCCGCTTTATTCAATATATAGAAAGGCAGGTTGTATTGTTTGATGCCATTGAAGATTCATCATTCAGCAAAACCACCAAGTTCGACGAGAGCGGTACCTTACAAACTTTGCTGCAACAAATTGCAGGGGATGAAAGCCAGCGCGAAACCATTAAAGAAAAATTGAAAAATTTCTCATTACGTTTAGTTTTAACGGCGCACCCAACCCAGTTTTACCCAAGCCGCGTGCTGGGCATTATGACGGATTTGATTGAAGCCCTTAAAACCAATGATATTAATAGCATTAACCTGTTATTACAACAATTGGGTAAAACACCTTTCTTCAACAAAACTTCACCAACGCCTGTTGATGAGGCCGTGAGTTTGATTTGGTTTTTAGAAAATGTATTTTACCATGCTTTAGCGGCCACTCAATCGAAGCTAAATGAAGCTTTTGATGTAGATGGTTTAGCTAATCAATTACTCGAAATGGGCTTTTGGCCGGGCGGCGACCGTGATGGTAACCCTAACGTAAAAACAGATTCGACCAAAACAGTAGCTTCTTTATTAAGGCAGATTATTTTCCGTTGCTACTACCGCGATTTCCGTAATGTTAAACGCCGTATTACCTTCCGCGGTGTGGAAGATGCGATGAAGTCGTTAGAGACAATTTTGTACGATAACGCTTTTAATCCTAAAGACGATCCTGAGAACTTACAAAATGAAATGCTTGGTCTGTTACAAACTGTAAAGGATAAGCTGATCGACGATAACTATAGTCTGTTTGTTGATATTATCGACGATCTATCACACAAGATTAAACTCTTCGGTTGTTATTTCGCTACGCTGGATATTCGTCAGGATAGCCGTGTGCTGCGCGATGTTTATCATTATATAACACCTAAAGTTGGCATTACGCTGCCGGAAGGTTATGACAGCTTAACTGAAGTTGATAAACTGAAAGCTATTGATTTTAATACTGAAGCTGATTTTCTTTGCCCGGATGATGCAGACCCATTAATTCAGGATACATTAAATACCATTCGCCTTATAAAACAAGTGCAAAAACAGAATGGCGAAAAAGCTTGTCAGCGTTTCATTATCAGCAATTGCCAGCAAGCATCAGATATTCTGCAACTCATTAACTTATTTTTATGGAGCGGCTGGAAAAAAGAAGAGCTGACCATAGATTTTATGCCGCTTTTTGAGACCGTTAACGATTTAAAAGTTGCGGCTGAAGTAATGGAAACGCTTTATACGCATCCATTCTACAAAGCGCATTTAGCCGCACGTGGTGGCAAGCAAACCATTATGCTTGGTTTCTCTGATAGTACCAAAGATGGCGGTTATTTAATGGCTAACTGGTCTATCTATAAAGCCAAAGTTGAATTGACCGCCATGGCTAAGAAATACGATATCGATCTTGCGTTTTTTGATGGCAGGGGAGGCCCGCCTGCTCGTGGCGGGGGTAAAACGCACCGTTTTTATGCCTCAATGGGTCAGGAAATTGCCAACAATCACATTCAATTAACCATACAGGGCCAAACTGTAAGTTCGCAGTATGGTTCGGTTGATACGGCAAGGTTCAATATTGAGCAACTATTTAACGCCGGTATTGCTTCGGCCTTGCATCAAACACAAAAAGACCTGCTGGATGATCGCCACAAGGAACTGATCTCCATCATGGCCGACGAAAGCTATAGCCTGTTTATGGGTTTACGTAAACATCCTTTGTTTACCGAATACCTGGAAAAACTAAGTCCGCTGAAGTTACTTTCTGGTGCAAACATCAGCAGCCGGCCAACTAAACGTAATGGCGATGCGCCTTTAAAACTGGAAGACCTGCGTGCTATCAGCTTTGTAACCGCATGGAGCCAGTTGAAACAAAACATTCCGGGCTTTTATGGGGTTGGCGCTGCCTTAAACAAGATAAAGGGAGAGGGGCATTGGGACGAAGTGGTAGAGCTTTACCAAAAATCCGGTTTCTTTAAAACGATGATCGATAATTGTATGATGTCGATGTCGAAATCTGATTTCAGGGTTACTGCACACTTAAAGAACGATGCTAAATTTGGCGAATTCTGGCAAATGCTTTATAACGAGTTTGAACAAACCAAAAGACTATTGCTTGAACTTACAGATACACATGTGCTAATGGAGGCATATCCAATTGAAGGACGATCAATCGCCATCCGGGAAAAAATTGTACTTCCGCTGGTAATTGTACAACATTATGCTTTAGAATGTTTAAATAATACCACCGACGAGGAACTGATTAAGGTTTATAATAAACTGGTTATCCGTACAGTTTACGGCATTGTGAACGCAGGCCGAAACCTGGCTTAATCAAATAAAATCATAAGCAAAGCCGGATGGATCTAATAATTCATCCGGCTTTGTTGTTTCAATTGTTTAAAGAATCTCAACGATGTTTTCAAAATCAACTTAATGTCATATAATTGTAAACCAATTAACGCCTGTATATGTTAACAGGTATAATAACCATTTATTAAAAACATGACCAAAAAGTTGATTTGCCTATTGGCAATGGCCACTATATTGATTGCAGCACAGTCCTGCAATAACAACAGAAAAGCCAAAAACTTTAATCAGAGTACATTGGTTGATGACCAGGGTGCGAAATTTATTGTAGCTGCTAATGAAGCCGGCGTTACAGAAATTAAAGCGGCTTCATTGGCTGAGAATAATTCTAAAAACCCACGCGTACTGGATTTTGCAAAAATGATGCTTAATGATCACGTAAGATCGGGGCAAGAACTTAAAAAGATAGCCGTAGAAAAATACGTAAGCCTTACTGATACTATTTCGCAGCAACACCAGGGTGTCTTGGGCAATCTAATGAAACAAACCGGGCCAGCTTTCGATAAAGCCTACATGCAAATGATGGTGAGCGATCATGATAAAGTGATTCAGCTATTTAATGAGGTTGCAGAAAATACTGATAAAAAGCTGGTTGATTTTTCGAACAAAACCACACCGGTTTTAAAGATGCATTTAGATTCGGCAAAGGCAATCAGCGCTTCATTAAAATAACCGTAACTGTTGCTCA
>CAHJXH010000040.1 GCA_903644075.1 Sphingobacteriaceae bacterium
TTAATCGTGTCATTAGCGATTATGGTATTAACTTTCGGTTCTGCTAAGTTTTTGGGTACAGAGTTTTTGCCGCAACTGAACGAGGGCGCTTTATGGGTTACTGCACAGTTGCCAATGAGTACATCGTTAGAGAGTTCGGTAAACGTAACCAATAAGATGCGCGAGATCTTATCTACCTATCCCGAGGTTAAACAAACCCTCTCGCAGGTTGGCCGTACTAACGATGGTACCGACCCTAAAGGTTTCTTTAACGTACAGATCCAGGTGGATTTATTGCCGCACAAAGAATGGAAACGCGATATTACCGAGGATGAGCTGATTGCCGATATGTACAAGAAGCTAAGCAAATACCCTGGCATTATTTACAACTTCTCGCAACCAATTAGTGATAACGTGGCCGAGGCTGTTGCAGGTGTACCTGCATCAATGGCGGTTAAAATATTCGGGCCTGATTTTGAAGTGCTGGATCATAAAGCTGATGCTGTAATGGCTATTCTGAAAAACATCAAAGGTGTAGAAGATTTAGGTGTTTTGCGTAACTTGGGTCAGCCGGAATTCAGGATCGAGTTAGATCAACGTAAAATGGCCTTATATGGCGTTTCTACCGCCGATGCGAATGCTGTTATCGAGATGGCTATCGGTGGTAAAGCAGCCTCACAATTATATGAAGGCGAACGTAAGTTTGATATCCGTGTTCGTTACCAGAAAGATTTCCGCGATACACAGGAGAAGATCGAAAACCTGATGGTGCCGACTTTGAACGGCGCTAAGATCTCTATCAAGGAGATTTCTACCATTAAAACCTTAACCGGCCCGGCATTTATTTATCGTGATAATAATATGCGTTATATCGCAGTTAAATTCTCGGTACGTGGCCGTGATTTGGGTAGTACCATTGCAGAAGCACAGCAGAAAGTTGGTAACGCTGTTAAATTAGATCGTGGTTACAGCTTTACGTGGAATGGTGAGTTCGAGAACCAGATCCGTGCATCGAAAACATTATCGCACGTGGTGCCAATCTGTTTACTGGTGATCTTCCTCATACTGTTCATGACTTTCGGTAACGCTAAAGATGCTACCCTGGTAATCCTGAACGTACCTTTTGCCTTGATCGGTGGTATCTTAGCTCTACATATTACAGGTATCAACTTCAGTATTTCTGCAGGTATCGGTTTCATTGCCCTGTTCGGGGTGTGTATCCAAAACGGTGTGATCCTGATCTCTGTATTCCGCAAGAATCTGGATGCGAGGATGCCATTAGATACAGCTATTCTGGAAGGTGTGATCTCCCGTGTACGGCCGGTAGTAATGACTGCGTTGATGGCAGCAATTGGTTTAATGCCGGCAGCGGTATCAACCGGTATCGGTTCAGAAACACAGAAACCTTTGGCTATCGTAGTTATTGGTGGTTTGGTTACTTCAACCATATTAACGCTGTTAATACTTCCTATTATTTACGCCATTGTGCATCGATTGATCCACAGGCGCGAAAACAGGAAACTGTTAGCCAAAATAGGCGCTATTAAAAAATCATAAAAATGAATAAAACGCCCCGTTATATACGGGGCGTTTTTTGTTGGTACATAGTGTTAATGTTGTTAATTTGCACGTTATACTGAAACCGAAATAATGCATCTTCGAAAAACATACATCTACGGGCCGCTTTTAATGCTGTTTGCCCTACTCTATATTACCACCGCATCAGCCCAAAAGAAAAAGGATTATACACCACTGGTTGATCCCTTTATCGGTACAGGAGGCCATGGCCACACCTACCCTGGCGCTGTTGTTCCTTTTGGGATGGTACAGTTAAGCCCCGATACCAGGCTTGAGGGTTGGGACGGTTGCTCCGGATATCATTATACAGATACCGTGGTTTATGGCTTTTCACATACCCATCTAAGCGGTACAGGTATTGCAGATTATTGCGATGTACTATTTATGCCTACCACCGGCGACCCCAAATTGCTGAATACCGACTATCGATCTGTTTTTAAAAAGAAGAATGAGATTGCAACTCCCGGCTATTATAAAACACATTTAGAGAAGTATAATATCGATGCAGAATTGACGGCGACTACGCGTGTGGGAGTTCATCGGTATACTTTTCTTGGTTCGGGAGATGCTAATATTATCATCGATTTAAAGCACCGTGATGAAGTATTAGATTCATGGATTGAGGTGGTGAATGATCATGAAATTCGTGGTTTTCGTCAGTCTAAATCGTGGGCAACTAATCAGTCCGTATACTTTTATGCTAAGTTTTCTAAGCCCTTTAAAACTTACGGCATTGCCTTGAATGATGTTGTGCAGAAAGATAGGCAAAAGGTACAGGGTAAAAATGTAAAGATGTACATCAGATTTGATGACCCTAAAGAGGTTATTGCCAAAGTGGGTATTTCGTCAGTAAGTGCAGATGGTGCATTGAAAAACCTGGATGCCGAAGTGCCCGATTTTGATTTCAAACGAGTGCAAAAAGAAGCCAAAACCACATGGATAAACGCTTTAGCCAAAATTGAGGTTGAGGGCGGCGCGCCAAATATGCAATCGCAGCAACAGCAGCAAAATGCTACGTATAATCCTTATGGTGCTAATAAAGTGGCTGCCAAAAAAGGCAAAGCAGAAAAGCCAATCGATTACGCTAAACAAAAGCAAACCATATTCTATACTGCTTTATACCACACTATGCTTGCGCCCAATGTTTACAGCGATGCAGACGGCCAGTACCGCGGCATGGACCAACAGGTGCACAAGGCAGATGGCTTTACTTATTATACGGTTTTCTCCCTTTGGGATACCTTCAGGGCCGAGCATCCGCTGCTTGCAATGATAGACCGCAAACGCACGCTCGACTTTGTAAAAAGCTTTTTAACAATGTATGACCAGGGCGGGTTATTACCTATCTGGCCGCTGGCATCAAACGAAACTTATTGCATGACCGGTAACCATTCTATCCCGGTTATTGTAGATGCTTACGCTAAAGGCATCAGGGATTTTGATGCAGAGAAAGCTTTTATGGCGATGAAGGCTGCTGTTAACCGTAACCAGTTGGGTCTGGATTCGTACCGCAAAAATGGAGCAGTGCTTATTGATGACATACACGAATCTGTTTCAAGAACCTTAGAATATGCCTATGACGATTGGTGTATAGCCCAGATGGCCAAAATGCTGAATCACGATGCAGATTACCATGAGTTTATTAAACGTGCCCAGTATTGGAAAAACTTGCAAAACCCCGAAAATGGTTTTATGCAGGGCCGCACCAATGGTGGTTGGTTTTCTCCATTTAAAGCTACAGATGTAAATGAAAATTATACAGAAGGCAACGCCTGGCAATACTCTTTCCTGGTGGCACAGGACGTAGAAGGCCTTATGAACCGCATGGGTGGTAAGGAATCTTTTGAAGCAAAACTGGATGAACTTTTTACCACAACCGAGCCCCTCACCGGCCGTAAGCAAGATGATATAAGCGGTTTGATTGGCCAATATGCGCATGGTAACGAGCCAAGCCATCACATGGCTTATTTGTTCAATTTTACAGATAACCCGAATAAAACAAGGCTTTACCTCAACAAGATCATGACCCAGCTTTACAGCGCCAAACCTGATGGACTGGCCGGTAATGAAGATTGCGGGCAAATGTCGGCCTGGTATGTGATGAGTGCATTGGGTTTGTATAATATAGCTCCCGGGCAAAATCAATTTCAGGTAGGTTTGCCACAGTTTGATAAGGCGGTGATCAACCTTGAGAATGGCAAGAAGTTTACCATCCTTAACGCCAATGCAAGCGTTGGCCGTGGCAATTATTATTTGCAGGGTATGAACCTGGCTAAACATGCTTACAATAAGTTATATATCACCAATGATGACATTGCGAATGGTGGTGATTTCGAGGTGTTTACTGGTCGTTTGCCAAACCAATTGTTTATGAATGACCTGGAGAAACCAACTTCTAGAATAACAGATGATTTGATTATCTCTAACCCATATTTCAGCACTTCGGCTAAAACATTCATCCAGCCTTTTAATATAGAAATAAAATGTGCGGAAAAGGATGCGAAGATCTACTATACATTAGATGGCAGTACACCTACTGCATCTTCTACACTTTATAGCAAGCCGTTTTTAATTTCGGCAACAACACAAATTAAAGCGATTGCCATTAAGGATGGTAAAAGCAGTTTTGTTGATGCAGGCACTTTTACAAGGCAATCGAAATAGTTTACCCCCAATATTCACCACCCGTCATGCTGAACTTATTTCAGCACCTCACTTGCTAAGTATGCGACATTAAAGTCGACGACCTGTCCTGTGGGATGCCGAAATAAATTCGGCATGACGGGTGGTGATGTTATTTACTTATTTCTCAGCTTCCAGCATAGCCCTTACCTCAGCAAATTTTTTCACTTCTTCGGGGGTCGATACAGGATCTTTAGGGTGGATTTCTTTCAATGTTTCGAGGATGATATTGGAGATGGCAATCCGTGTAAACCATTTCTTATCAGCCGGTATTATGTACCATGGGGCTTCATCTGTTGCTGTTGTATTAATAGCATCTTCATAAGCATTCATATAATCTTTCCAATACTTACGTTCTTCTACATCGGCCGATGAAAATTTCCAATTTTTATCCTCATTATCCAGGCGTTTCAGGAACCGCTCTTTCTGCTCTTCTTTTGAGAGGTGAAGAAAGAATTTGATAATCTTTGTTCCGTTGCGGGTTAAATGCTTTTCAAAATCTTTGATGCTTTTATAGCGTCCTTTCCAAAAATCGTCATTAATATCTTCTACTTTCTCTACACCCGGTATGCGTTCATTTAGAACCAGTTCGGGGTGCACTTTGGTGATCAATACATTCTCATAATGCGAGCGGTTGTGTATGCCGATCCGGCCACGTTCGGGCAGGGCAATGTAGTGTCTCCATAAAAAATCGTGGTCTAATTCCTCGGTGCTTGGCTGTTTAAAACTGTAAACCTGGCAACCCTGCGGGTTTAAGCCAGACATGGTATGCGCAATCGCTCCATCTTTGCCAGCAGCATCCATCGCCTGGAAAATGATGAGCAGAGCATACCGGTTATCGGCATATAATTTGGTTTGCAGTTCCGAAGTTTCTTTAATTAAACCAGCCAGTATCTCTTCCGAATCATCCTTTTTATATAAACCAGTGTAAGCGGTGTCATAGTCATTTAACGAAACCTTTTTTTCGCCTGTTATTTTAAACTTCTGTGTTATATTATCCATTAGTAAAATTATTAAGTATTTTAAGTAAAATTTCGTGGTTTTAAATACGTTGTTAATATTTGTTGATCACTATGAAATAGTGGCTTAATTTCACATCTTTACCCAATGTTCAGACGAATAAACAATATATTCCTACGTAGTTTTTTAATTTTCATCTATTTCGTAATTGTATTTTTCTGTGCCATAGAGCTTAACTTCCTTTGGTTGTTTGGTTACACGCCTGATATGCAGGATATTAAAACCCCTACCATGTCGGTTTCGTCAGAAATTTACTCGGCCGATGGCAAGCTTCTCGGCAAATTCTACAAAGAAAACCGCTCTCCTGTCGAATTTAAAGACATTTCACCTAACCTCGTTAACGCACTTGTTTCTACCGAAGACGCCCGTTTCTATAAACATTCAGGTGTCGATTTCTTTTCATTCGCTACCAGTGTGCTATCAACCGCCAAAGGCGACAAACGTGGCGGCAGTACCATAACACAACAACTGGCCAAGAATTTGTTTTCAACCCGTAAGCGTAAATCGCAGGGCGTTATCAAACATATCCCGGTATTGCGTACCATAGTTTATAAATGTAAAGAATGGCTTACGGCTTTTAAAATAGAGCACCTATATACCAAACAACAAATCCTTACGCTGTACTTTAACACTGTTCCGTTTGGCAACAACACATTCGGTATAAAAACAGCTACACTTAAATACTTCAACAAAAACCCTAACGAGGTTGACCCGGCACAAGCAGCGATGCTGATTGGTATGCTGAAAGGAACATCTTTATACAGCCCTATCCGTTATCCCGAACGTTCTATCGAGCGCCGCAACACGGTACTGGGCCAAATGCAGAAATACGGTTATATCAACAAAGCTATTTATGACGAAAACACTAAAAAGCCTTTAGAACTTGATCTGAGCTATGTGGAGAACGATTCTCAGGGCGATTCATACATCCGCCACGCGGTTGAAAAATGGCTTGATAAATGGTTAAAGGCTAATGATTACGATTTGTACCAGGACGGTTTGAAGATCTACACCACCATTGATTCGCGCTTGCAGCAATATGCTGAAGAAGCGGTTAATGAAAAAATGAAGATGCTGCAAAAACGTTTCTACAGCGTTTGGGGTAAAAAAGCACCCTGGCGCGATTCGCATGGTGTGGAGATTAAAGATTTCGTACTGAAAAATGAGCAGAAACTACCGATCTATGATCTGTTAGATAAGAAATATAAAGGCGACACCGTACAAATACAGGCTTATTTCAAAAAGCCTAAAAAGATGAAAATCTTTAGCTGGAATGGCGATCGCGACACTACCCTCTCAAGCATCGATTCGATTAAATATTACGCCAAAATACTGAACACCGGGATGATGACCATTGAGCCAACAACCGGTAAAATTAAAGTTTGGGTGGGTGGTATTGATTATAAGCACTTCAACTTCGATCACGTAAACCAATCTAAACGCCAGGCAGGTTCAACATTTAAGCCTTTTGCTTATTTAACCGCATTGGATAATGGTTATACCCCATGCGATAAGTTTACCGATAAGCCGGTATCTATCAGCTATATGGACAATGGCAAGCCCGATGTTTGGGCACCCAACAATGCCGATTTTAAATTCTCGTACCGCGAAATGTCGTTACGTTGGGCAATGGGTAAATCTGTAAATTCCATTACCGCTCAATTAACCGAAAAAGTAGGTTGGGACAAAGTTGTGCAGTACGCGCATAAGTGTGGTATCGAAAGCCCGCTTAAGTCTGTGCCTTCGGTATCTTTAGGTTCAAATGATGTTTCTGTTTTTGAAATGGTACGTGCTTACAGTACTTTTTTAAACAGAGGCAACAAAATCGATCCTTTACTCGTAACTAAGATAACCGATCAAAACGGTGGCCTATTGGAGGAGTTTACATTGAAGACTGAAAAGGTATTGAGCGACGAAATTGCATGGCTAATGCTGTACATGTTCCGTGGTGGTATGGAAGAACCGGGAGGTACTTCGCAAGCCCTTTGGGAGTACCCGGGCTTATGGAAAAAAGAGAGCAACCAGATTGGTGGCAAAACCGGTACATCGAGCGATTATGTTGATGGCTGGTATATGGGTATCACCAAAGACCTGGTAACCGGTATTTGGGTTGGTGCTGATGATCGCAGCGTGCATTTTAATACATCTGAAAGTGGCGAAGGTTCGCATACTGCCCTGCCGATATTCGGCCGTTTTATGGAAAAGGTTTATGCCGACCCTAACAGTGGCTACCAGCCGGGCCCTTTCCCGAAACCATGGAGTAAAATCACGAAAGAATACAGTTGCCCGTCGCCACGTATATCTGCCGATACTACATCTGCTGATACACTATCGGCACCGGTTGATACAACACAGGCTGTACCTGTACCAACAACAGAGCCGGCAACACCGCCGGGTACGCCGTTTTAATGAACCAATTGTTTAACTTTAACAAACGATAACTTGCTGATTATATGCCTAAACTATACCCAGCGTTACATAAATTAAACAGCTTTGCTATTGCCTTGCTTTGCCTGGCAATGGTATTGTTAAATGCGCATAAAGCAAACGCACAGTATTTTGGGCAAAATAAGGTAAGGTATAAAAACCTGAAGTTTAAGGTTTATAAAACCCCGCATTTCGAGATCTATTATTACATGAAAAATGATAGCCTCGTAAAGCGTTTTGCGCAGGAGAGCGAGCTATGGTATACCTTACATCAACAAATTTTCAGGGATACTTTTCGCAAGGCTAATCCTATTATCCTTTACGCTAATCACCCCGATTTCCAGCAGACTACTGCTATCGATGGCGAAATAAGCGTTGGTACTGGTGGTGTTACCGAAGGGTTGAAAAACCGCGTGGTAATGCCGGTTATGGAAACCAACCAAACTACACGCCACGTAATTGGCCACGAGTTGGTTCACGCGTTTCAATACCACTCTTTATTACAGAGCGACACAACCAGTTTGGCAAGCCTTAATAATTTACCCTTATGGATGATTGAGGGTATGGCTGAGTATCTTTCGCTCGGTAAAAAAGATGCTTATACGGCGATGTGGATGCGTGATGCGTACTTGAATCATGACATCCCTTCGGTAAAAGACCTTACAGAGAGCACAAAATACTTTCCTTATCGTTATGGTGAAGCTTTTTGGTCGTTCCTGGGTTCAACTTATGGGGATACTATCATCGTACCTTTCTTTAAAAACACGGCACGTTTTGGTTTAGAATATGGTATCAGGCGCACGTTTGGTTATGATGATAAAACCTTATCCAAACTGTGGAAGAATTCTATCGAAGCCACCTACAAACCCTTTTTGATAGATACAGTTCAAAAGCCAATTGGTAAACGCCTTATCGACAATAAAAATGCCGGCGAGATGAACGTAGCCCCGGCCGTTAGTCCGGATGGTAAATATTTGGCTTTCCTCTCGGAAAAGGATTTGTTTACAGTCGATCTCTATCTCGCAGATGCCAAAACGGGGCGAGTCATGCGGAAACTCACGAGTAAAATATCAAATACGCATATCGACGAGTTTAACTTTATAGAATCGGCCGGAACATGGTCGCCCGATGGAAAGAAATTTGCCTTCAGTGTATTTAAAGGTGGCCGTAACCGCATGCTGATTGTGAGCATCCCGGGCGGGCACGTACTGCAGGATGTTTCTATGGGTAAAGCCGAACAGTTCAGTAATCTTACATGGTCGCCAAATGGTAAGGATATCGTTTTCCAGGGGATGTCTGAAGGGCAGGGCGATTTGTATAGCTATAACTTAGATACAAAAAAAATAACCCAACTTACTAATGATAAGTATTCTGATTATCAGCCTAGCTTTTCGAGGGATGGTAAAAAGATCATCTTTTCATCAGACCGCACCACTTACGACCAATCCCTAAGCCAGGAAATCACCTTTAACCTGGCCGAATTTGATCTGGCCACACATAAGGTAACGGATATAAAAATATTCAACGGAGCAAATAACCTTAACCCGCAGTATTCAGCGGATGGTTCGCAGATTTACTTCTTGTCTAATAAAGACGGCTTCCGCAACATGTACCGCTATACGCCTTCGAGCGGTAAAACCGAGCAGATGACCGATCTGTTTACCGGTATCAGTGGTATTACAGAATATTCGCCGGCATTGAGTATTTCTAATAACGATGATATTGTTTACTCGTACTATCGCTCGCAGAAATATGCCTTATATAATGCTAAGGCTTCGGAGTTTAAACCTTTAGTTATCGATCCGGGCCTTACCAACTTTGATGCGGCCATGTTACCTCCTCCCCGCTCGGTTGGTGTAGATTTGATCAATGCCAACCTGAATAATTACCTGGCTTATCCGCGCATCCCTACAGATTCTATTAAAAACACACCATACCGCCCGCAATTTAAGCTCGATTATCTGGCCAGCAGTGGTGTTGGTGTGGGCGTAAGTACATATGGTGCAGGTTTAGCAAGTGGTATACAAGGCGTATTCAGCGATATTTTAGGCAGAAACCAAATATATGCAGGCGCATCCGTAAACGGGCAGATCTATGATTTTGGAGCTCAACTCGCTTACATCAACCAACAGGGTCGTTGGAATTTTGGTGTTGCTATCTCGCACATTCCTTTTCAATATGTGAACTATAACGTGGTGCCCAGCACTTATAATTATCAGGGTAAAACCATACCGGTTGATCAGGAACGTTATGATGTGATCCGCATTTTTCAAGATCAGGCCAGTATATTTACTTCTTACCCATTCTCTAAAACCAGCCGCATTGAATTTGGTACCGGTATATCGCATTATTATTACCGGGTAGATCGATACAGTACTTATTACGATACAACTTCACACCAGGCCATAGCAACTTCAAAAGATCATATATCACGTCAGGATTACGAATCAGATCCCTATAATAATGGGATCAGCATTAAACCGTTTACGCTTTTTAATGTAAATACAGCTTTGGTGGGCGATAATTCTTTCTTCGGGATAGCATCGCCATTAAATGGTTACAGGTATCGTTTACAAGCCGAATATGATTTTGGTACTGCCCGTTACTTTGCGCCAAGTATTGATTTACGTAAATATGTGCGACTTGCTCCTATAACCTTAGCCGCACGTTTTTATGGCTACGGGCGAATTGGAGATACGCACGACTTACTATACCCGATGTTTGTAGGTTATCCTTTCCTGATTCGCGGGTATGAGTATGATAGCTTTTATAACAGTAGTAGGGTAAGCACCAATGGTTTTACTGTTAATCAATTATCAGGTAACCGTATTGCGGTAGGTAATTTCGAGGTTAGGCTACCATTTACAGGTCCTGAAAAGTTATCGCAGATTAAATCGAAATTCCTTTTTACAGAGCTTAACCTGTTCTTCGATGCAGGTTTAGCCTGGAACGCCGGCAACCAGATCAAATTCCAGAAAACACCAGATATTATTGGCTATGCACCGCTAACTGATGCATCGGGTAATGTAATTAACGGCGCTAATGGTAAACCGGTTATTGCCCCGGTTTATAATACCAATCAACGTGTGCCTGCATTAAGCTTTGGTGTATCCATGCGTATTAACCTGTTCGGTTTCTTTGTGTTAGAACCTTACCTGGCCTATCCTATTAACCGTAATGATGTTAGCAAACCTGTGTTTGGCTTAGGCTTCACACCGGGCTGGTAAAATACCATCCAATAAAGAATTGAAGCGGCGTTACTTGCCGCTTTTTTTATTTTAAAACAACCTATAGTATAAATAGTTAAGTAAGTTGACACTACAAGTGACATGCAAAAAATTATATTACTTTTCATACTAATTGGCATTAACATAACAGTTTACGGGCAAAAGGTCGCCATGTCTTCGGCACCTGTTACAGATAGTGTCAGGGTGAAAATCAATAAAAGTAAAAAAGTTAAGACTGTTGACGGTGTAGATATGTTCGCTGCTAAAGATATTATCCAGAATTTAACCCTTGACCCCGAGTTTAGCATGTTATTGAAAGCCATCAGGGCCGACGGTTTAACGGGTACCTTCAAAAGCAAAGGGCCAATTACACTATTCGCCCCTAATAATGCAGCTTTTAGAAAACTCCCGGCAGGAAAATTAGATACGCTGATGAAACCCGCTCATACAGTAGACTTGTGCAATGTATTAACCTGCCATGCGGTTTCGGGTATATTGAATAAAAAAAGTATAGCTAAAAAAATCCGCAAAGGTAAAGGCACGGCTATTTTAACCACTTTAGCTGGTTGCACCATTAAAGCAACTATAGACGAAAACGATAATATAATCCTGACCGATGAGAACGGCAACAAAAGCATGATTGAAACCGATGACATTGAACAGAGTAATGGTATAATCCATGTCATAAATGGGGTATTAATTCCTAAAACAAGGGCTATTTAACCCTGCCACAAACTATAGTTATTATGCTGACGTATTTAGTTTAATAAGTCTTTCATTATTTGTAAGGAAAGAGATTATCAACCGACTAATACTTAAATATTTTAAGATGAAAAAGTTAGTAAATATATTTCTGTTCAGCGCGTTAGTTTTGTTTGGTTGCGAACAAATGAACGGGCAACAAACCAATAAAACCAAAACAGCCCAGGTACAGGCAGATAAATGGAAAAACAAGCTTACGCCTAACGAATACGATATAATGGTGAATAAAGGCACAGAACCACCTTTTAAGAACGCTTACTGGAACAATCACGAGAAAGGCATATATGTAAGTGCCGCAACCGGTGAGGTATTATTTAGTTCTGCCGATAAATTTGACAGTGGCACAGGCTGGCCAAGTTTTGTTAAACCTGTTAACTCGAGTAAAATAGCCGTAGTAAACGATAACAGCTTCGGAATGGAACGCACAGAGGTAGTAGAAAAAAGTACAGGCTTACACCTTGGCCACGTATTTGACGACGGCCCTGCCGACCGTGGCGGCAAAAGGTATTGCATGAACTCTGGCGCGCTTAAATTTATTAAGCAGTAGCCTTTTGCAGGCGTGATGCAAATGACGGGCGAACATAAGTTCTTGTACGTATCCCCTGCTCGTATTTTAGTCCGATGGTCAGGTCTACCCAATCCGCGTTAACAGATCTGATCATCTTTTCTTTTTGGCTGCGGGTAAAGGTGCTTACAAACTTAAAGCGTTCCATAGCCATGTCTTCATTGTTTATCTCCTCAAAATATACCAGGCGGTTCAGTTGTTGGGCGCTATCAAAAAATAGGGTTGGCATGTCGCTGTAAAACTTCAGGGTTTTAACCAGGTCTGAGCATAAACCCACGTGCAAATTGTTTCTGTTTCTGTCTGTAATAATATAGATGAACCTTTTCATTTGATATAAATTTTGGTAGTCAAAAAATAATTACTAATTTTATGAGCATAAAGTTACTAACAAAATTAGCAATTCCAAATTTTATGTCAATAATTTCATCTAACCTAAAATTTCTCAGAAAGAAAAAAGGTTTAACCCAACAACAATTTGCAGACCAAATGGATATAAAAAGGTCGTTAGTGGGTGCTTATGAAGAAGATCGTGCTGATCCGAAGTATGATCTACTAAAAAAATTAGCATTGTTTTTTGACGTAAGCATTGATGCATTGATCAACGAAACTATTGACGAAAAGTGGGCACCTAAACCAAAAGGCAACCCGGCTAATTTAAGAGTGCTTAGTATTACAGTTGATAAAGAAGACAACGAAAATATAGAACTGGTGCCGGTAAAGGCCAGCGCAGGTTACTTGAACGGCTATGCCGATCCTGAATTTGTAGGTACACTACCTAAGTTTTATCTGCCGATGTTTAAACAAGGTACTTTCCGCGCATTTGAAATTAAAGGCGATTCAATGCTTCCCCTGTTGTCAGGCAGTATTGTAATTGGCGAATACGTGGAGAATTGGTCTGATATTAAAGCCACCGAGACTTACGTAGTGATCTCAAAAACAGAAGGTGTGGTATACAAACGTATCGGTAATAAATACAAAGAGAATAAAAAGTTAAAATTAGTGTCTGATAATCCCGTTTACGAACCTTACGAGATTAGCGGTGAAGATATTTTAGAGGTGTGGAAAGCCAAAGCCTACTTCTCTACCCACATGCCGCAGCCCACTCCCGAACCTACTATGGAGAGCCTAACGGCCATGATGACCCAAATGCAACGTTCAATTTCAAAGCTGCAAAGCAACAATTAAGTTACAGCCTTGTTATTAAACCATAAGGGTATATCTTTATCAAAGAACTATAAAACTAAAAAACAATGAAAAAAATCTTTTTAATGTGCTGCTTAGTAGTAGGATTTGCTGCAGCATCACACGCTCAAGGTGGCCGTATGCGTATGAGCCCTGATGAGCAGGCTAAAGCAATGCAAACTCAGTTAAAATTAACTGACGACCAAACTGCTAAAGTAACTTCTATCCTCACTGCACAATCTACTAAAATGGATAGTGTACGTACTGCATCTAATGGCGACAGACAAGCGATGATGATTGGCATGCAGCCAATCAGACAATCTACTCAAGCTAAAATTGCTGCTATTTTAACCCCGGAACAAGCAGCTGCTTACAAAAAAATGCAGGATGATATGCGTGCCCGTATGCAAAACGGTGGCGGTGCTCCTCCATCACAAAAGTAATTTCAAATATTTGAAGAAATAAGAAGCGGCTATCATGCCGCTTTTTTATTTTAGCAGCAAATTAAAATGGCTCACCAGGCAAATCAATATATCACTAACCGGCTTAATGAACGTAGGCAAGGCGGTAATCTCAGGAAACTAAAGCCTGAAAGTATTGATCTGGTGGATTTTTCGTCGAATGATTATCTCGGTTTTGCCCACTCACCACTATTAAAGCAGTTAATAACTGAAGAATTATCTCACTATCCTGATCATTTAAATGGCTCAACAGGCTCGCGTTTGCTAAGTGGTAACCTGCAATATGTAGAAGACTTAGAAAACTGGATCGCAAATTATCATAATCATGAAGCAGGGCTATTGTTCAATTCGGGTTATGATGCCAATCTGGGTTTATTTTCGAGCTTGCCACAACGTGGTGATACGGTAATTACCGATGAACTGATCCATGCTTCTATTATAGACGGTATCCGTTTAAGCAGTGCGAACCGTTATACCTTTAAGCATAATGATTTGAGCGGCCTTGAAGAAAAGCTCAAAAATGCCAAAGGGCAGATTTATTTGGTAATAGAAAGCGTTTACTCGATGGATGGCGATATCCCTCCCATTGCTACAATACTTGATCTGGCCAAACAATACAATGCCCAGTTAATTGTTGACGAAGCGCACGCCATAGGCGTATTCGGCAAGGGAATTATAGATGAATTGAAACTGCAACACGAAGTATTTGCGCGCGTAATTACTTTCGGCAAAGCCATGGGCACACATGGCGCTATCGTGTTGGGCAGTAGTTTGCTTCGCGAATATCTGATCAATTTTGCCCGTTCGTTTATTTATAGTACGGCGGCTTCATTTCATCAGCTGGCAGCTATTAAAATGGCTTATCAGCTATTGAACGGTTCTCAATCTGAGATTGAAAAGCTACATCAGAATATCCAATTGTTGAATCAGCTTTTGGATGATTTTCAAATTGGCTCAGGCAGTAAAAGTGCTATACATTGTGTGTTGGCTGGTAGCAATGAAAAAGCTAAACTTATATCACAAAAATTGAAGGAGGCTGGTATCGATGTAAGGCCGGTACTTGGCCCAACTGTTGCTATTGGTACCGAGCGGCTGCGTATTTGCATGCATGCTTATAACACGCCACAGCAAATTGAACTCCTGGCAAATACTTTAAATGAATTAATTAATGTCTGAACAAAAACCAATATTTATAACGGGCATAGGCACCGGAATCGGTAAAACAATAACATCTGCAGTGCTGACCGAAAAGTTGAAAGCAGATTACTGGAAACCCATCCAATCGGGCGACCTGGATGAGAGCGATACGCTGAAAGTAAAATCGCTGGTGTCTAACACTAAAACAGTATTTCACCCCGAAACTTACCGGCTCACACAACCTTATTCGCCACATAAATCGGCAGCTATTGACGGGGTTGTTATCGACATTAATGCTTTTTCGATACCTGACACCGATAATACATTGATCATTGAAGGTGCAGGCGGATTAATGGTTCCGTTGAATGAGCATGATTTAATGATTGACCTGATCAAGAAACTACAAGCCGAAGTGATATTAATTTCGCAGAACTACCTGGGCAGTATTAATCACACCATACTATCGTGGAAGGCATTGCAGCAGCAGGATATTCCAATAAAGGGTGTTATTTTTAATGGCGAAACGGATACAGAATCAGAAAGATATATTCTGCAATACACCGGTTTAAAACTGATTGGGAAGATCCCAAAGTTAGAGATCATCGACAAACAGGCTATTATTGATGCATGTGAATTAATCACAGTCATTTAATGAAAGAATAATTATCTTCACGGTACTTAATCTTTATCACAATTATTCATGCATTTGCTTTTTACCCCTAAGCACTTTTACAAATTAGCATTAGCTGTTTCTACATTTTTATCTGTTACCTGCAGTACAGCGCAAGCCCAATTAAAGCTAAAATCAAATAAACCGATAAGCAAAACCGGTATAATGCAGGTTTTATATCAGGGAAACTACGATTTAAAAACCAATACCTCGAAATTTTTGTGCAAGGAACTCAATGTGCTTAATAAGTTCTCGCTAAAATCTCCTACAGCTTTTACATCTCAAATTTTGTATCTCGACAGCCTAACAACCGGCACAGGTAAAATGCTTTATATACTGCTATCATTAAACCCCGATGATGTTCATGATTGTATGGCCTGCTCGCCTGTATTTAAGTTTATGGCCTTAAAAAAGGCCGGCAATATCTGGACTCATGTTTCCGAAAATATTACAGATGGATTTGGTCAGATGGGAAAAGCAGGCTATTTTAAAGTAAAAAATATTGGAAAGAACATGGGATTTGTATTTGGCGCGGAACCCATAAATATGGGCGAGATAGATGAAGTAATGACGTTGTATGCTTATAATGATAATACTTTTAAGCCAATTGCACATATAGAAGGTATTAGTTATAGTAATGAAGGTAAGTGCAACCCTAAAAAAATGAATAGCTGTTATAGCTATACAGGCAAAATACAATTCTTAAATACAGGAAAGGATTTTAACGATATTCTGCTCACCAAAAAGGGAACAGATTTGCACAATGGCAAAGTGGTTAAAATTGATTCGGCAATAACTTACAGGTTTGTTAACGGGCAGTATGTACGATAAATTCCCGCTTATCAATTAAAAGCCTTATGAAGATCATGATCGGTCATTACAATACCGATCTGTTTGGCATTCTCGACAATAATTGCCGGTACTCCTTTATATTTAACCAGCTTACCGGTTACATAAATATTATAGCCGGTGTATTTTGTTTTATCCTGCCCATTCAGTTTAATAATTACGGTGAGATATTGATGATCCGAACTCCCTCCCACATTTAATAACATGTTCTTAGTATCTGTATTGCTGCTATAAACCTTATCTACAACTTTTACAGTCTCTCCCATATGTTTTGATATACCTTCGGCAGGAATGATAGGTAGAGCAACAATATTGAAGATAGACGTAAATAAAATGGCAATGATAAAATTATTCATACAATTGGTTTCTTAATGCAATGTAAATCATATCAGCCTATTTTACAGCACATTTAACACTATTTCACAATATATATTTACCAAGTATTATAAGTATTTACCCCGGGTATTATAAACAATAATATTTTAATTAAAACTTAATTTAACCTAGTGTGTTCTAAATCAAATCAAAAACACTAACACCTATGAAAAAGTTAAGTTACATGGTTATGATCGCTGCGGCCGCATTTGCGTTCCAGGGTTGTAACAGCAAACCTAAAGACGCTAAAGATAGCGCCGACAGCTTAAACAAAACCAAAGACACTACAACTAATGTTGCTGCTACAGGCGGTATTGCTGTAGACCAGTCAGATTCTAAATTTGCTACTGATGCTGCCAATGGCGGTATGGCCGAAGTTGCTTTAGGCAAACTGGCTTTAACTAAAACTACCAATGCATCGGTTAAGGATTTTGCTAATATGATGGTAACAGATCATGGCAAAGCCAACGAAAAACTGATGACTATTGCTAAAGCAAAAAACATCACTTTACCAGCTACAGTTGATGCCGATCACCAGAAAAAAATGGATGACCTGAGCAAATTAAATGGTAAAGATTTCGATAAAGCTTATGTTGATGCCATGGTTGACGGTCACAAAAAGACTTTAGACCTGATGAACGGTGAAGCTAAAGACGGTAAAGATGCAGATTTAAAAGCTTTTGCTACTGAAACTGCACCAATAGTACAAGCACACTTAGATGCCATCAAAAAAATCAAAGACGGCTTAAAATAAGCTCTTTTGAATTGATAAGAAAAGGGAACGGCTTTAAAAGCTGTTCCCTTTTTTGTTATATGCCTTTATGCATCAGCTCTTGGTAACACTCTATAAACTGCCCAACATGCAGGCCATCAACCAATGCATGATGCACATGAATTGAAACCGGCATGGTTTTTTTACCATTACTTTCGGTTATTTTACCAAATGATATTTTAGGGCAGGTATCACGAAATGAGAACATCCGGGCATGTGATAACGCGGTAAAATCAATCCAGGGCAAAGCCGAATAGCGGATCACATTGCCAGCCGGGTTGCGCTCTAGAAGCGTACTCTCCTGTACACGTTTAACTTCCTGATTGGCACCTGTTATATATTCTTCAAATGACGGCGAATAGTTGATATGACTGAAACCAAAAGTGCCATTGCTGCGGCCAATGGTTGTTCCCGCATCTATCCTATCGTAAATAAAAACGTCATCGCCTTCCCAGCGGTATTTAAATGGTTCGATAACATGAGCCGCAGATAGCGACTGATACACATAGTATAAAAAGAAAGAAACACCGTTTTCTTTAGCAAATCTATAACCTGCAGTACAATCTATATTTACACAAACACCATGATACGGCTCCTCAAACTGGCCGAAAAATTTAAAATGTTCTTTACGGTCCCAGGTGTCAATATCTACTTTTTGTTTCATGTTTTGGCAGATGGTTATATTCTGCAATAATAACCATCTGGCTATAAATAGCCAGCATGAAATAAATCGACTTTACAATTTAATGAACCACCATCTCGTGTAAAATGCTTTAAATGATATTTAATTGAAACATTGGTCAAAAAACATTTTATATTAGGAACTAATAATCGCATCTACAATCTATGCTGGGTATTCAACAAAAAATTACTAAAACTTCCGGGATTATACTGCTTTTGATTATCACTATACTTGGTGCCGGCTGCAAGCGTAAAGGTATTGTTGCTCATAATGGGCCTAAAGATTTAATCTCCTTTAAATCGATACAGGGCATTACTTATACCGAAGTGGCCCGGCGTATGAAAAACGGCTTATCGTTTAACGAGTATGGTTATCAGCTGGAACCGCAATGGAAAATGAGTTTCATTTCCGATGATTCTACACGCATCTACAGCCCAATAAAAAAACAGTTGATCAATTTTCCGTTAAGCCGTGGTTATGATTCTATCTTTAATACTGCGCGCACCTGGCTCAAGGTTAGGAAAATGAATAAGGATAGCATGGTGATTGAAATACTTAAATATAAAGACGAACTCATTGATGTTACCGGCGCCAAAGTTTACATGGTTTTTTATGCTGATAACTATATTAAAAATACCCTGCATAGCGATAGCACTATTTTACGCAGGCCCAGTCATAGTGATACCGCATATATAAGTAAATTAGTATCTAAGGCGAACAGTAATTATGAGAAAGCATTTTCAGCACGCCAACCCGTACAGATAATTAGCAAAAGTTCCATGATTAGGGTTGAACAACGAAAAACTGAGCCCACGATGGAAAACAACTTCGATACTTCTGATGATTACCTCGACCCTACTTTTGATATTGTAATTAATAAGGCTTATCGTGATTTCTATTATTCGTTCTCGATGTATGTGGATGATAAGGGCAACATGATTTACGAACGCCCTTTAGTGCCTTTTACTGATGAGGGTTTTAAAATTGCTTACATCAAAGAATCTCAGGATATTATGAATACTTATTTTAAATATTTTTTTAAGATAATTCCCGGCTCAACATTGGGTATGCCACACACCAGTATTATTTCTATCCAGGTAAGAGGGGTTACTACCGCACCTAAAACAGCCAAGAAAACTGCAGCAAATTAACATTAGCGGCTATGTGACTTGAACTGACCAAAATAATTTATATTAGGTACTAATAAAGCGAATCCATAACCTATGCCTGTTCAACAAAAAATCGCTAAAACTTTCGGAATTATATTGCTTCTGGCTATCGTTATACTTGGTACCGGTTGTAAGCGTAAAGGTATTGTTGCTCATAATGGCCCTAAAGATCTGATCTCCTTTAAATCGATACAAGGCATCACCTATACCGAAGTAGCCCGGCGTACTAAAAACGGTGTATCATTTAATGAGTATGGTTATCAGTTGGAACCACAATGGAAAATGAGCTTTATCTCTGATGATTCTACCCGTATCTACAGCCCTATTAAAAAGCAATTGATCAATTTCCCGCTGAGCCGTGGGTACGATTCAATTTTTAATACAGCCCGCACCTGGCTTAAGGTTAAGAAGATGAATAAAGACAGTTTGGTGCTGGAAATCTTAAACTACAAAGATGGCCTTATTGATGTTACAAGAGCCACAATATACATGGTATTATATGCCGATAACTACATTAAAAACACTCTGCATAGCGACAGTAGAATTTTAAGCAGACCAAGCCGCAGAGACACTGTATTTATAAGTAAATTGGTAGCTAAAGCAAATAGTGATTATAAAAAGGCATTTGCGGCCAGGCAACCGGCACAGTTGATTAGTAAAAGCCCGTTGGTCAGGGTTACAAAAAGGCAAACCGAGCCGACCATGGAAAATAGCTTTGATATTTCTAACGACTACCTCGATCCGACTTTTGATATTGTGATCAATAAAGCCTACCGCAATTTCTATTATTCATTTTCGGTGTATGTAGATGAAAAGGGAAATATTTTTTACCGAATCCCTTTAGTCGGTTTCTATGAGCCCAATTTTAAAGTAACTTTTATTAAAGAATCCCAGGATATTATGAACAGCTATCTTAAATATTATTTTAAGATAATACCCGGTTCAACATTAGGCATGCCTCATGCCAGTACTATCTCATTACATGTCAAAGGATTAACTTCTAAGACTGATAACGCACATCTGTAATCTATGCTTATTCAACAAAAAAACAATAAAACTTCCGGGATTATATTGCTTTTGGTTATCACTACACTTAGTGCAGGCTGCAAGCGTAAAGGCATTGTGTCTCATAACGGGCCTAAAGATTTAATCTCTTTTAAACCGATACAAGGCATTACCTATACCGAAGTAGCCAGGCGAATGAAAAACGGTTTATCGTTTAATGAGTATGGTTATCAGTTGGAACCGCAGTGGAAAATGAGTTTTATTTCCGATGATTCTACCCGTATCTACAGCCCCATTAAAAAGCAGTTAATCAATTTTCCCTTAAGCCGTGGTTACGATTCTATTTTTAACACAGCCCGCACCTGGCTTAAGGTTAAAAAAATGAATAAAGACAGTATGCTGATTGAAATTCTAAAATTTCAAGGTGACTCCATCGAAACTACAGGTGCCAAAGTATACATGATTCTATTAGCCGATAACTATATCAAAAATGCTTTACACTCAGACAGTGTTATTTTGCGTAGGCCAAGCAGCAGGGATACCGCCTTTGTTCGCGGCTTAGTGGAAAAAGCCAATAGTGATTATACTAAAGCATTTGCGGCAAGGCAACCCTTACAGTTAATTAGTTTAAGCCCTCTGGCAACTGCCGTTCAGCGTAAGGTGAGTCCGACAATGCAAAACAACTTTGATACTTCAGATAATTATCTAGATCCAACATTCGATATCATTATTAACAAAACCTACAAAAACTTCTATTATTCATTCTCTATTTACGTGGATAATAGAGGCGAAATGCATTATCGGCGGGCATTAATTGATTTTAGTTTAAGCCATGATTTTGAGAAACCATATAATCGAATAGCAGAAGGAATTATGAAAAGCTACTTAAAATTATATTTCAAAACAATCCCAGGCTCAACATTGGGTATGCCACATTCAAGCATCATCTCATTACATGTAAGAGGATTAGCTTCTGCACCCAATCCGACTAAGGATACTATTGCGTCATATCAAGAGTAAGCCTGCCTCCAATGTGAACTGACCAAAATGAACAAAACTCCATTAATTACCTTTTTGTATTTTACTGGCATGTTGTAAAAACTTAATGGCATAAAAAGACAAAGTAATTAATAGTTAAAAAATGGAAAGTGCCGTTGATTTAAAGTGTGTTGATTATGCTGCAGGGCTCGATATGCTCTTCAACCTCTCGCCCGACTTGTTGTGCCATTTTTCAGCCGATGGGCGTATTATAAAAGCCAACTGTGCTTTTAAGGATGCTTTAGGGTACACAGATAAAGATTTGTTAGGCCGCCCTTTTATAAGCCTTGTTCACCCGGAAGATATATCAGAAACGATGGTGCAATATGAGGCATTGAATCGTAATGAAACTGTTTTGCTTTTCTATAACCGGTACCGTTGTGCCGATGGTGAATATAAATCGCTATCATGGAATGCTACTCAGTTACCTGATGGCACGTTGTATGCATCGGCCAGGGATATTTCTGAGATTGTAAAGGTACGCAGGATTAAGGAGAGAGCCGAAGAGCGCTTACGTTTAAATAATGAGCGTTATAAATTGGTTACCGCTGCAACAAAGGATATAATTTGGGACTGGAACCTCAAAAATAACAGGCTAAAATGGGGCAAAGCTTTTGAAGCAAATTTTGGTTACGCTAATGATGTAAGGAGAGAACCTATTGAGGCCTGGGCCGACCACATTTACCCCGAGGATAAAGAATATGTTTTAAAGAGCATCCACGCGGCCATTGATAGCAATGAGGTTACATTTTGGCGCGAAGAATACCGTTACCTCAGGGCAGATAATTCAGTGGCCTTTATTATAGACCAAGGATATATTATCAGAAATCCGGATAACAAAGCGATAAGGATGGTTGGCGCCATGCAGGATATCACGGAGCTAAAGGAAAAGGAACTCCGCATTATGAAACAGAACGAGCAACTGATGGAAATTGCCCAGATCAACTCGCACGAGATCAGGCGACCTGTGGCCAGTATTTTAGGTTTAATGCAATTATTTGATAAAGAACTGATTAAGGATAGCTCATTAAGCGAACTGGTAAGCCATTTAAAAACAACCACACAGGAACTGGATGCGGTAATTAAACGTATTATTGATAAAACGGCAGATTAACGGCCAAGCGGCAAGGTAAAATAAAACGTTGAACCTACACCCGATTTACTTTCTACCCATATCCTGCCATCATGGCGTTCAATAATTTCGGCGCTTAGGTAAAGGCCTATACCAAAGCCGGATATATGTTGTGTATGCTTACTGTTTACGCGGTAAAAACGGCTGAACAGTTTATCAAGGTCTTGCTGCTTAATACCCATACCTTCATCCTTTACGCTTACCTGTGCTTTGCCATCAACAATATCACAACGTACTTCGATGTTTTTGCCTTTGGGCGAATATTTAACCGCGTTGCTTAGTAAATTAGAAATAACATTGGCAATTTTATCACGATCTGCAGTAATGGAAAGTGGTTCGCAAGGAATAAATGTGATGGTATGGCTTGATACAGTAAGCGATGTTTCTTCTATCACATCCCTCACCAGCTGATCTAAAAAGAACTCCTGTTTCAATAGCTGTATTTTACCCGACTCCAACCTGGATACGTTTAAAAAGCCATTGATCATGGTGCTCATTTTTTTGATCTGTGTATTAGCTTTTTCAAGAGCGCCTGTAGTAAAATTATCCTCGGTTTTCTTTGCCTTGGCATGCAGCATCTGGATATAGGCACTTAAAGAGGTAAGCGGCGTTTTAAGTTCATGGCTTACCATGCCGATGAAATCATTCTTACGAATATCATCCATCTTACGTTCTGTAATGTCCATAAAAATACCCGAATATTCTGTAGCCTCACCATTGGCATTTAAAAACACCTTGCCGGTTGCTTTTACCCATTTACGCTCATTTGTTGCAACGTTGGTTATCGGATTTTCGGTATCGCTCGATTCGTGCCTGGCTATGGCGCTACCCAAAACATCCATCAGCATCTGGCGATAATCAGGATCAACAGCATCTACAATTTCTTCTATCGATATTTCCTGATCTAACGGAAAGCCAAACATGTCTTTCACAAAGTTCGACATGCTTACCTCATAAGTATTGGGGTCGATACTCCAAGTGCCCATTTTACCGGTTTCAATGGCTTGTTTTAATTTATCCTCGCTTTCGGTGAGCTTGCTTACCATGGTTTGGAGGTTGTATTGCGTTTCCGCCAGTTTCTTATTAGCTGTAGATAGTTCTTTATTAAATAATTCCTGTAACTTCTTGCTTTTACGTTCTTCGGTAAGCTTGGTTTCGCTTACGTCTAACTGTTCAATCGCATTCAGATGGAAGGAGATCAGTTCAGAGAAAAGCCTAAACATACCAACCACTTGAGGGTTGTTGAGCTTAGCCGGCTTTGGGTCGATAGCACAAAGAGTACCAAAAAAGGTTCCGTCTTTACGGATAATTGGTATCGAGATATAGCTTTGAAACCCATACATAGCCGGTGTGTGGTGGGCGCAAAATTGAGGATCTTCAGAAACATGATCGATAATAACACTATTTCCGCTTTGGCGTATTTCGTGGCAAATGGTGGTTTCGAGTTGCAATTCGCTGCCCGGAACCAAACCGAAGTTTATTTCATCGCGCACACTGCATGCTATCCATTGCTGATCAGTTACTCGGGCAACAGCAGCAAACCCCATACCTGTGGTACGGCAAATAACTTCAAGAATTGAATCTACAACCGGGATTTTGCCCACGGCCTCAATATCTGCCTGGATGCTTGCTTTCGATGTATCTGTATGTGCCAAATTTAGTACTGAATTTTTTTAATATTATGCGGATTAGTCTCTTTTACGACACAATGTAAAAGTAAGTTTTTTATAATATAAAATGAAAGACAGGCACTCAAACACTACCTGTAATTTAATTGTAGTGATAATACATCTACAATTATGAAAAACAAAACAAATAATAAACAAACTACAATTGGCCCTGCCCTGCGCGATGGAGAAAACCAAAGCCCTTGGCAAACAGGCTTGTCTTTAACCGAAGACCCAGCGGCTTCACTTAGTACCTCATACGATGTATTAATTGTTGGTGCAGGCATTACCGGCATTACAGCTGCCTTGATGCTTCAAAAGGCTGGGAAGCAATGTATAGTCGCCGATAGTTACACAGCAGGGTTTGGTACTACGGGCGGCACCAGCGCCCACTTAAACACCTTTGCTGATACTACTTATGGAGAAGCTGAAAGCGCCTTTGGTAAAGAAGGCGCCCAGTTATTTGCCGATGCTGTTAACGAGGGGTTTAACATCATAAAAAACAATATAAAAAGCTATAAAATAGACTGCGATTACGAAACCAAAACAGGCTTTGTGTATGCAGAAACCGACGATGAGGTTAAACAACTGGATGATCTGTATACCGGCACTCAACGGGTAGGTGTAACTATTAATTATACAGGGGATGTGCCGACACCTGTTGAATATAAAAAGGCTGTGGCATTACCAAACCAGGCACAATTTCATCCTCTTAAGTATTTGCAGGCAATTCAGGCACAATTTGTAAAGCTTGGCGGCATAGTGCTTAACTATACCCAGGTTACAGATATTGAGCAGTCGGGCGGTTTGTTTAAGGTTACAACAAACAACAAATCAATTAGCGCACGTGCCGTTATTTACGCCACGCACATGCCGCCGGGTATTAATGTTTTTAATTTTCGTTGTGCGCCTTACCGCAGTTACGTATTGGGTGTTAAACTAACAGATGATAAATACCCGGATGCGCTGGTTTACGATATGCAGGAGCCCTATCATTATTTCCGCACACACGAAATTGACGGGCAGAAATTATTGATTGCCGGAGGGAATGATCATAAAACCGGCCATGAAGATGCAGAGAAAACATTTGAAGATCTGGAGAAATACATCAGAAAATACTATAATGTATCATCTATAAGATATAAATGGTCGTCACAATATTATGTACCGGTTGATGGCTTCCCTTATATTGGCCAGATGCCCGGCGAGCCTGAAGGTGTTTACTGCGCTACCGGTTATAATGGTAACGGCATGATGTTGGGTTCGATAGCTGCAAAAATATTAGCCGACCTGATTACCGGTGAAGAAAGTAAATACGAAAAAATATTCAATCCTGCCCGTATTAAACCTATAGATGGCTTTAGCGAATTTGTTAAGGAAAACGCCGACGTTGCCTATCATTTCGTAGCCGATAGATTTAATATTCATGAAACAGATTCATTAAAACGATTAAAGCCTGATAGTGGTAAAGTTGTAGAAGTGGACGGGAAAAAAATTGCCGCATACCGTGATAGCACCGGTAAAATACACGCCTTAAGCCCTGTGTGTACCCACGCCAAATGTATTGTGAATTGGAACCAGGAAGAAAAAAGCTGGGACTGCCCCTGCCATGGTGCCCGCTTTGATATTAATGGCGAGATATTGACAGGCCCGGCACGCAAAGAGTTACAGCAGATTAACCTGGAAGAATAACTCCGTTTATAATTTAGGCGGCTATCAGTTTTAATAAATTAAAAAAGGCAGAATCGTTAAGTTTGGTTGGGGTTTGCAAATTTCGGTAAGCCTCAACCTTAATTAATTCATTGTTATTAATTGATTTAAAGCCCATTGACCAATCTTCAAAATAACGTTCGGTCCGTTCTCCCTGTTTTAAAGTAACAACACGTTTATGCCTTGTATCGTTACAAATATCGTGGTATAGCAGCTTTACGCCGGCTTCTTCACCCTCTATTAATTGTATAAATGTGCTGTCGAAATAAAACAGCATCCCGGTAATATTTATCTTCTTATTCCTATCGCGCGATTGTATAAGTAATACTTTTAACAGCTCTTCATTAAAATCGATAGCCGCGTAACTTGTATAGATAATGAAAAACATAATATAGATTTATACGCAAATTGTAGTTGCTTGTTTATTAATAATATCGATTTAAAAAAAAGAAGGATATTAACCGGGGTTTAAAAGCCCATTAATAGCCTTCTGTATAGCTGATAGCCTTATTTCGCTTTCTCCGCGGGTACAAAGTCATTCATTACCGCTTCGCGAATTAATGCTGGGGGCAATAAACCTTGCGACAGGATAAAGTCATGAAAACGCAGGGCATTAAATTTATTACCCAAAGCAATCTCGACATTATTGCGTAATGCAATCATTTTGATAAAGCCATAGAAATAACTATTAGCCTGCCCAGGCGCACGTAACGAATAACGCTCTACCTCCTGTTGTGCAAAGGCTCGTGATTGCACTACATCTTTCATTAATACGT
>CAHJXH010000041.1 GCA_903644075.1 Sphingobacteriaceae bacterium
ACAAGCGGACGCTTGCGCCAGTTGCACGAACAAAATGCTTTTTCAGAATACTTAATTCTTTCCTTTCACCTCAAACATTCCGGCATTTTAGCTATTAAAGTAATAACCGGCGTGCATTTCCTGTTGGTTACCTCCAATTCTTAAAATTAATTTTTTGCAAAAAATATTAAATAATGCTTCATTCTTAATGAATTTATCAGTTATTTAATTGTAAAATTTAAAAGGTGTAATAAAAGTTGATATTTTAACACAAATTTAAATTCAATTTAAAATAAACTGATAAAATTATATGTATAAGGCTGCGCATTTCGATGGTTATCATTCAATTCCGGGTGTTTGGGACGAAATGTATCTTCAGAGTTCTGACATAAGGGCTCATTACCAGAAGGTGATAGACTATTTGTCGCAGGAATCGCCCGATGAGTTGGGTAAAAAGGAGGAGCTGGCCCAGCGTTTATTTATGAAACAAGGGATCACCTTTACCGTGTATAACAGCGGCGAGGGGATCGAGAAAATATTTCCGTTTGATATTATCCCGCGCATTATTACCGGCTCGGAGTGGGATTTTGTTGAGAAAGGGATTAAGCAGCGATTAACCGCGCTCAATTTATTTCTGAAAGATATTTACCACAACCAGTTTATTATTAAAGATGGTATCATTCCTATTGATGCTATTTACTCGTGCCCGCATTTTACGCGCGAGATGTACCAGGTTGATGTGCCTTACGATATTTATGTTCACATAGCAGGTATTGACCTTATCCGGGACGAGGAAGGTACCTTCTATGTGCTTGAAGATAACCTGCGCACGCCATCGGGCGTAAGTTATATGCTGGAGAACCGGGAGATCACCAAGCGGTTATTCCCCGATCTGCTACCTAATTGCGGCGTGCGCAGTGTTACCGAGTATCCTAATATTTTATATAAAAACCTGCAGTCGCTTTCGCCGCGCCGTATCAGCAACCCTACCATTGTGCTGCTAAGCCCGGGTATTTATAATTCGGCTTATTTTGAGCATACCACGCTTGCAAGATTGATGGGCGTGGAACTGGTAGAAGGCCGCGACTTAGTGGTGAACAACCAAAAAGTGTACATGAAAACCACTACCGGTTTACAGCAGGTAGATGTAATTTATCGCCGGGTTGATGATGAGTACCTGGACCCACTGGTGTTTAACCCTAATAGTATTTTGGGCGTGGCCGGTATTATGGGCGCTTACCGTAAGGGTAACGTTGCTATTGTAAATGCCATTGGTAATGGTGTGGCCGATGACAAGGCCATTTACATTTACGTGCCCGATATGATTAAGTATTACCTGAACGAAGAACCGATACTTAAAAACGTACCCACCTATCGCCTCAATAACCCCGATGAGCAGAAGTATGTGTTTGATAACATCAACAAAATGGTGGTTAAAAAAACAAATGGAAGCGGTGGTTATGGTATGCTGATGGGCCATGCCGCAAGCCAGGAAGAAATTGATGAGTACAAGCTGGAAATATTGAAACAGCCGCGCGATTTTATTGCGCAGCCTACCATCAGCCTTTCGGCAGCGCCGTGTTATATACAGGGTGCATTGCGCCCAAGGCGTATAGATCTGCGCCCTTACGCACTTTGCGGCCCCGATGGTATAGAGATTGTACCCGGCGGTTTAACCCGCGTAGCGTTAAAAGAAGGTTCGCTGGTGGTAAACAGTTCGCAGGGTGGGGGTAGTAAGGATACCTGGGTGCTGGCGTAGAAGAGAGTCAAGAATCGAGAGACAGGAAACAAGACCAATTAAAATAGATTTAAATCCGAAATTGAAATTTCGAAATCCGAAACATAGAAGATGTTAAGCAGAGTAGCAGCAAGTTTTTATTGGTTAAGCAGATACATAGAGCGTAGCGACGGTATTTTAAGGATGCTGAAAACTAATTACGCGTCATCGCAGGATGCCATACAAGGCTTTACCTGGGAACCGGTGATCCGCATATTTTCGGGGTCGGACCAGGATTTGATCGACAGACTCAAAAATGATAGTCGCACGGTGATCAATTACATGGTTACTGATAAAAATAATTCCAATTCGGTATTAAGTATCATTACGCTGTCGCGCGAGAATGCCCGCGGGGTACAGGAGCACATTAATACAGATTTATGGCAGTGCCTTAATGAGTACTACCATATTGTAAAAGAAAATAGCCTGGTTAACAAGCTGAAAAAGGATGACCCGATAAGTGCGCTGGATATCCTGATTAAGCAGGTAATGTTGTACTATGGTACGGCCGAAGTTACGATGGAGCGCGGCCCCGGCCGTAGTTTTATGAATATTGGCAAATACCTCGAAAGGGCGATCCAGGCGATAGATATACTGGACATTAAGTTTGGATCTATTAACCACAACCCCGATCTGCTAACCGATACCACTTACTGGAAACATTTGCTGCAATCATTAGGCGGGTATGAACTTTACCTGAAAACCTACCGCGACGGCCTCGAGGCCCACAACGTATTAGAGCAGGTAATTTTAAACAATGATTTCCCGCGATCTGTTATATACTCGGTTAACAACATCCAGCGGTATTTCGACCGTTTGAAACTGGATAGCAGTATGACCGATTACCAGGAGCTATCGTTCTTTATCGGCAAGTTGCAAAGCCATATCAAATATAGCTCGGTAAAAGGCATCCAGAATGATGGCCTGCACCTGTATTTAACCCAACTGAAAGACCAGCTTTACCAGATCGGGAACTTGCTGAACGAACGTTATTTTGCAAATTCTTAATCGCTAAGGCTTAAAATATTTATTATGCCCGAATTTAAAATTCAACACGTAACCCGTTATACCTATGATGGTGCCGTGCGCGATAGTGCCAACCAGATTATCCTGTTCCCGATAGTAGATATTTATCAGGATGTGCAAAAGCACGATCTGCATATTACAGGCAACCCCATTGTTGATACACATGTTGATTATTATGGCAACGAAGTAGGGAGCTTTACCTATTCGGTGCCCCACAATCAAATGATCATTAATTCGCAACTGGTGGTAAACACGCATCACCGGCCATTGCCTGTAGATGATATTTTCCCGGCTCAGCAATGGGATAATTTAGCCCAGTTGCAGTATACGGTGCCTTATATCGATTTTTTAAAGCACGAATACTTTGATGGCCTGCGGGAGCTGCAAGTGGTTGTTGATGCAGAAAAGAAAGAAGGAGATACCCCATACCAGATAGCCTTAAACTTTTGCCAGTACGTTTACAAAAACTTTGAATACATTAAGGGTGTAACCACGGTTGAATCACAGCTGGATGAGATATGGAAACTGAAAGCCGGTGTTTGCCAGGATTTTGCACACATGCTAACCGAGATGCTTCGCCTCGTGAACATCCCCGCCCGTTACGTAAGCGGCTATATTTGCCCCAACCAAAGCGGTATGCGCGGCGAGGGTGCCACCCACGCCTGGGCCGAAGCTTACATACCTAATTATGGCTGGCTGGGTTTAGACCCTACCAATAATTGTATTGCTAATGAAACCCACGTGCGCCTGGCCGTAGGCCGTAACTTTTTAGATTGTTCGCCGGTAAAAGGAGTTTATAAAGGATCATCCGGCCATCACCTGCAGGTTGCCGTATCAGTAGGTTACCAGGACCACGAGCCCGAGCCTGCCATTGATCAGTTTGTAGATCGCGTAACTAAACCCGGCCCGTTTGCCGGTAACGGCAACGATGCATCTAAAAATAGTTACCAGCGCTATATGGAGATGATCCAACAGCAACAGCAGCAACAACAATAATTGGACAAATGATTTTTGGATAAAAGATAAAAGAAAACGCCGCTCATTAAAGGATGAGCGGCGTTTTTTATGATCAGATGGTTACAACCAGCCGTTTACCGCCAGGTACATCGAGATCCCAGAGCCCGGTAATGTCTTCTAGGTTAACATTGATGGTTTCTACCGTAAGTTTGCCCTTTGCGGCTAATTCAAACATTTCGGGAAGGATCTCTGTGAAGAACTGACCAACCTGCTTTTTAGACCATGCCCCCAGACCTGAGCCGCTTAGCTGAAGATCAACGCTTCGCAGATTGGCGGCCGAGAGTTGGATTAAATCGCCTGCCATGGCACCCACCGATACGTACCTTATCCTGTTGGTAAATGTGCCATCACCTTTTATGCAAGCCAGTATTATTTCGGCAGTATGGCCCCACAGGTAATCGATAATTACATCGATTGGTGTTTGGGTATGGATGGCTTTGATTTGTGCCTTAAATGCTTCATCACCCTGTACCAGAGAAATTGTTTCATCAGCACCAAGCCTCAACAGTTCATCAAGCGATTGCTGGTTTCTGCCGGTTGCAATAACTTTTTTAGCACCATAATATTTGGCAATTTGCACCGCTACTCGGCCGGTAAAACCGGTAGCTCCATTAATGAGCACCACATCACCAGGTTGAATATCGGCCTTAAACTTTAATCCCATTGCTGCACCAATTACAGCATTTGGCAAGGCTGCACCGGTGGCATCATCCAGTGTTGCGGGTATTTTTACCATACGGTCTTTATGAATCGTTGCTTTTTCGGCCAGCATACCACTTATGCCCATACCGTATACCCGGGTGCCGTCTTCGAGTAAACAAACACCATCGCCGCCAATTACACGGCCGCTTCCTTGTGGTGCATCGCTTGAATAATGCGTACCGGCGGCACGCCCCTTATCAAAATGTTTAATAGCTACTGCTTTTACGCTTACCAATACTTCATCATCGTTTTGTATAATTGGTTCCGGAAAATCAACGTATTGAGGCAATTCTCCTTTTTGATATATTACTGCTGCTTTCATTTTTTTCTAATTTGATTAACACAAAATTAGAACCACCGCAGCCCCCGGACGATAACATTTGTTATTAAATGCAGAAGCATAAACTTTCCTGGATTATCCACTCGAGTCTGCTGAATGACTTATCTCATAAATATTTTGATCTCAATTAAACTAATTTGATAAAAATTAATCTATTAATATATAAAGCTGATAATTACAAAATAAGGTACTGACTATTGATTGATAAGTGTGGTTGAATGAAGGCGGGGCTGTAAAAGGCTTCGCCTTTTTGTTGTTATCCCTGCATATTATTATACTTTTGCAAACTTGTTAAAACGGAGAGGTGTCTGAGTGGTCGAAAGAGCACGCCTGGAAAGTGTGTATACATCACAAGTGTATCGAGGGTTCGAATCCCTCCCTCTCCGCTGAATTCAATGCCAAAAAAGATAAAGCCTGCAAATCAAATGTTGCAGGCTTTTTGTTTGGGTTAAACTTTCGAAAAAAAATCATACGTAGTGTGATATTATTTGATCTGAGCCACTAATTATGTAAATAGCACTAAACAGATAAAAAATTGAGCATAGATTTTTACCATGTATCTATTTTACCATTTGCAGGAATTATTATCAAAATATGTAAAGCCTATACCAATTCGCAGGAAGATTTTGAGGATTACTACCAGGAGGTATGCTTGCAAATTTGGCGAAGCAAACATAATTTTCACGAGCAATGCAATGGTCGACCTGGGTTTATCGTGTTGCGCTAAATGTGCTGTTCTCGCGGGTTTGGTGGCAGCGGGGCCGATTACTACAGTAAAATTGCCATGCCCAAAACCAAACTGCCTGCCGAAGCCAAGCATTTAGCCTGGTTAGATTTGGATAAAGACGAGGGTCAGGAGTACTGGATTGCCATGAACCTGGCCGGCGAATATGCCAGCGCCAACCACCACGAGATCCACAACAAACTAGCCCATGCCCTTAACCTGGCCCCGCTGATGCGGATAGAGAACCACCACAACTTTGCCTGGAAAGAACAACTGGCCGATGGTACCAAAGTAATGGGTGCACTGTAAAGGCGTAACCCCGGCTGGCGAAGGCGTGTTATGCATTATCCCCGGCAGCATGAGCACACCTGGTTTTGTGGTGCGAGGTAAAGGCGATACTGCCAGTATTGACTCTGCCAGCCACGGCGCAGGCTGTTTAATGAGCCGTACCGCTGCCTTTAAAACGCTCGACAAAGCAGTCATTGCCGCCAACCTGTTAGATAAGCGCATCACCCTAATGGGGAGCGACATGGACGAAGCCCCAATGGCCTATAAAGACATCCACGCCGTAATGGCTGCACAGCACGACCTGGTAGAAGTACTGGCGACGTTTGAGCCGAGGATTGTACGTATGGCAGATGCGAGGGAGAGGCCGGAGGGTTGAATTTTGTAAGTCTTGAATTCTGAGTTTTGACATTTAAATTCCTGGGGTTTGACTTGGAACTTTAGACTTTAGTAAACGAACGGACGGTAGCTCATCTGTAGCTGCAGCACAACTATACGTTACAAGCCCTCCTTAGATCAGGGCTTTGTTCTCTATCGGGTTTAGGGATAACGGATAAAAACAAAACCGTTGCAGTCCGAGGTTGTTAACCTCGAACTGCAACGTAACTTCAAGTTATTAAATTTTAAAAGTCAAAATTTTGGATAAAATTGCCTCCGCTTCTTTCTTTTCTACTAATTGTCTATTGTTTTTTATATGAATCGCTAAGTTATAGAGATCATTTTTATCACGCTCTTTTCGTGCATTATATACCAGGTTTTGGATCACTTTATTATCGCTAGTACTTTCTTGTAAGGTCGTATAGATCCAGTTAACAGCCTCTTTAAAAATATTAGGATCTTTAAAATGCTGCAAATTTGTTACTCGTAAATAGATGGTTGCTATTTGATATGAAGCATTCATATTTACTCTAGTAAATGGTTCAGAATCATAATAAGGTTTTTTTGCAAATTCAATTGCTTTAAGTAATTCCCCAATATTATTTCGCTTTAAATAAAAAATACTCTTCGCTCTCTGCATCCAATAATGAGTGTCTTGATATAACAACGCCTCCAATTTTTCATAAATAAGAAATATTAAATTTATGGCTCCCCCATTTCCTTTTTTATAAAAAATTTGATTGAGAGTATCAAAGGCGATTACAGCTTTGTAAATATTATGAAATCTATCGTGTGGTTTTAGTTTTGCAACAATGTCAATAATTGAAGATACTGTAAAATTCATATTTTCGCGCCTTTCTATGTATGCTCCAAGACATGCAAAAATGTAAGCTTTGGAATTAGTTATAGCTTTATAACTTGCATGCTGACCAAATTCGATGGTATCTAAATCATGCTCTAATTCTATTGCTTTATTGCTTAGCTGTATCGCAAAACTTAAATTATCGTGGTCAATATTTAAAGCACGAAAAACACTTGAATATACTTTATTAAAAACGGCGCATAGAATAAACACTTTCAACATCTTCGTTTCAAACTGAGACACGATTTTCGATACGTCGGTGTCCAAGTTGCGATATATTTCTTTATAGGTAATTATGTTACTAAGTAAATTATTGCTCTTTCGAAAATTAGGAATTGCATATTTTGATAAGCTTTTATTGATAAGCAAAATCTCTTCTTCTTTAAAATAGGATTCCAGCTCTATAATTTCTCTATCAATCACTTTAGTCATAGGTATTGACAACATTAATCGATCAGAGCTATTTACGCAAAACACGAAATTTATGCCTTTCGCTGTAAAATCTGATATCCGGTAATAAATCTCTTCCACATCGTATGGATCAATTGTATCAGAATCAAAAATCACAACACAATTTTTTAACCCAATCAGTTTTTCAATAAAATCAGAATCGATTGTAACGTTCGACGGGAAGAAGTAAACATCTTTATTTTTGATCGAATTTGCGATAGAATGTAAAAAAAAAGTCTTTCCAGATACTCTTTTACCAATAACAAAAATTATGTCTTCTGATTGTATCAAAGATAAAGCTTCAGTTAACTTCATACGTTCAATGAAAAAATCAGGAATATTAACAACATTATTTTCAATCGATAATTCGGTCTCACCGAAAATCATCTCTTTATTAAAGTCAGGATTGTCGTTTTTTGAATATTTCTTAATAAGATATTTTTGAAAAGGGTTGGTATCCCATGATTTTAGATCTCCTAATCTTTCGACCAAGTTTTTGTAAAATCCATCGTAATTGTCAACGACAAGACAAACATTGATTCCAAAATTCAGTAAACGTACTTTCTTTAAACCTTTTGGTTCTTGGGTCGTGACGTATATTTTGTCCGAAATCTTATTTGGATTGAACTCGTCATTCGCAATTAAATACTCAATATCTATTTCGTTTAGGAGGCTGCATCCGATTAGAAGTATATTTTGACTAGTATAATCTTCAAGAAAAATGTCTAATAAATCTTTATTTTGATTGATGCTTTTTAAATACTGACTTCTACTAAAAACTACTCCATCACTATTTTTGATGTACGCCACTTCTTCAAAAGCATCCCCATGAAGTTTAAAGACCATCCCTGTGTTAAGGTACTTTCTAACGATTTTGCGGTTAGGAAAAACCGCTTTGTAACTAGCATTATTTTCAATTGCGTCGTCTATATTGAGAGTGTATATGTAGGGCCAATTTAAATTAATAAATTCTTTTTTTACCTTTTCTAACGTAACGCTAGTAAAGTGATCAAATATGAAATCAGATATTACTTCTTTGGGTACGACGTTATAAAAAATGTTCGCTACTTGATCAAAATCTTTTTCTTCATTAATATCGCTATATTCTTCGCTTTCTGAAACAATGAATTTTTTCATCATATCCATGCATTCAGTTCCATTTGGAACAAGCGCTCTTTTAGCTTTTGAACCCATTGTAAAGCCAGCTCCAATAAATGGATATAAAGTACCTTTTTTATAATATGTAATTAATTGGTTATCAATGTAATCTGTAATGTCTGCTGGCGTACTTAATATTTTCATAATCGGTAAAAAGGTTGGTATGACGAATATAAAGTTATTAATTAGATATCATACAAAACATTGCGATACAGGCATGATCTTGATTAAGGCCCCCAATGCTGATGCACGCGTGCCGCGTGTGCTGATCTATGCACCGTGCTGGCGCACGCGTGCCGCGTGTGATTTATCTTGGGTTTATCTGCTTTAGTTTAATATCACAAGATCTACTTGTGATATTAATAGGTTTACATCAACACGGTTTGTTACAAATGTATCACCGTGCTGGCGCACGCGTGCCGCGTGTGATTTATCTTGGGTTTATCCGCTTTAGTTTAATATCACAAGATCTACTTGTGATATTAATAGGTTTATATCAACACGGTTTATGACAAATGTATCCGGCTGCATCAACATATCCTGTAATTCTTACAACCCCATCTCGATCCTCATAAAAGCATCGTTCATCGCGATTATACCATGCTTTGTAGCCATGCCGGTCTTGACAATCATCACAGCTACAATCATCATACGGTGTAGCACAATGGCATCCCATAAAAGTTGCACCTGTTTTGTCGTAAACCCATTCACCTTTTGGTTCCCAATTTTCAAATTTGTTAGTTTCCATTTTTTACGTTTTGAGGAAGTAAATTATGGGTTTATGCCCAGAACGAGATTCGAACTCGTACTTCCCGAAAAATAATTTTGAGGATAAATGATGGGGCTCGAACCCAAGCGTATTTGTGCAGAAGAAGGGACTCTAACCCCCGAAGTATCCAGTGCCGGAGTCGAACCGAAAACTCATTGTACTCAGAACGGGAATCGAACCCACACTTTCTTCCGGGTATTTCTATTTAAAAATAGGGTGTTCCGGACTTTTAAGTCATTTTTTAGAATTATATCAAAAACGGCCTTAAAGATATGATCAGCGGCTATTTCTGTTGTTTTACTGTAGTGTTCCGGGTGTTCCAAAGTGTTCCGCTTTCAAAAAACGGAACACCTGTGAAAATAAATTTAAAAATAATTTCATCTGAGCAAATACACTGCGCAGTGCCTCTATTTGCTATTGTACGCTCTACCGAGCAGGAATATGTGATTGCTGCCCGGGATGGTAAAGCCGAATTGGTTAGTGTGAAAGAGGGTTTAGCCACGCACGATTCTACCGAAGTATTCGGCAGTCTGAAAGCTAATGATCGTGTTTTGCTGCACGCCAGCGATGAAATTAAAAACGGCGATAAGCTTTAATTAAATATATAATCCACTGCCCGGCTTGATATTGGGTAGTGGCTTTTTTAACAATATGCTGTCAAAATCAAGGAGTAAACAGCTTCCAGTTTCCCTCGGAAATTACTTCGACTGTGCCGTCGACCACTTTAATGGCGGTCTGATCGTCAATTGCATAGGATGGCATTGGTAATGTAGCGGCCAGCTTTTCTATATTGGCCATGGAGTTGTTCGGAAATGTTGGATAGTCGAGATGGGGATGGATTGCAAAATCAACCAGCCCTAATGATTTATCACTTTCTGCCGGCAGCGTATGGTTGCCGAAGGTCGTCCCATAGCGCGTCATGATCATGCTCCCGGCGCTTAGGCCTACGTATACTATTTTATTCAGTAGCGAGGGCAATAAGTCTGCCAACCCCGACTTTTGCATCCAATAGGTTAGATACTGGCAGTCGCCTCCTCCAACCAGCAAAGCATCTGTCTCCTGTAACACAGGCCCCCAAAACTCTTTTTTGAGGCTGGGCAGGGTTGTTAGCTCAAACAGGCCTAATGACTTCCAGCCCAATTCACAGAAAGGGTCGCCTAATGTTCCACAAATCACCCTTCGTACTATATCGCCACCATTAGGTACGCCATATATAGCGGTAGGGATAAAAAGAGCGCTGGCTTCGGCAATCGGTTTGCCCAGAAGTTCAACCAGTGCATCGCGAATGCTCTGGTTGCTGATGCCGGCAGAAGTAAGAAGCAGCTTCATGATTCTTTGGTTACTTGAGTTAATGTAAGTTGCTAATAATCAACCCTTGTTTTAAAGGTCGGAATTAAATTATATGTCTCAAACATTCACCATAAAGGTAGCCAACATTATTGCAGCTTTAAAAAGCTGGGTATTAATCCTTAAATGAGATTATAAACTTAGCGCCCTCATTAGGCTTGCTTTCTATAGAAATATGGCCACCCAAACTGGTAACATGGTTGTATACCAGGTACAGGCCTATGCCTTTACTATCAGCATGGTTATGAAATTTTTGGTTGAACCCGAATATGCGGTCTTTCACCTTATCCAGGTCAAAACCAATGCCCTCATCACATAATACTAATTGTTTGGTACCATTAGCGATGCCCGATTTAATAGTAATTACCGGTGCCGACTCTGGCTTGGTGTATTTGATGGCGTTGGTAAGCAGGTTTAGCAATATGCTTTCGAGATAAGCTTTGTTGAAATTGATTTTAGGCAAAGCCGAAAAATCGATATTGATGGTTACTTTAGAATCGTGCAGCAAAGAGCGGATAGATTGCAGCACAGTTTGCAGGCACTCATCAAGGTCAATAGCTTCTATCAATACACTCAAGGTATGTTTCTGGCTTAATGCATCTACATAATTATTGAGTGTGGCTTTCAGATTTTCGGCAGTTAATTTTAGTACACCTATATATTCCAGGGTTTCTTCATCCTCAATTTTCGATACGTCCATCAGGTCGAAGGCCAGCAGCAGGTTATTTACCGGCGACCGCAAATCGTGCGAGGTGGTGTAGGTGAGTTGCTTAAGGTCGTGGTTGGTTTTGGTTAAATCGGCTAGTAGAATATTGCGATCGTCTTCCAGTTTCTTTTTGTGGGTAATGTTTTTGGCTATGGCGAACACTACTTCTTCGCTTTTAATGGGCATGGAAGTCCATGAGAGCCACACTATTTCGCCTGTTTTGGTTACGTACCTGTTTTCGAAGTTAAGCAGGGGCGTGTCTTTGGTAAGGTTATTCCGTTTTTTGGCCGTAATGTCCTGATCATCGGCATAAACAAAAGAATTGATGGGGCGTGCAAATAACTCTTCATTAGTGTACCCCAATATTTTAGAAACCGTGGGATTAATGCGTTTAAAATAACCATCGAACCCGGCGATGCAGATCAGATCTGGCGATAGCTCAAAAAAGAGTTCTAAATTAAATTGGTTATTCGTAGTCACGCTTTGGTATACTTTAGTCTACAGGGGAACGGTATAGTAATCGGTTCTCCAATATACGTAAATGGTGAGCGGAATAGTAGTTAAAAAACTTGCAACAATACCTTTGAGGTAATTTATTCTCTGAAATTGCAATGTTTGTAACCTGTTAGAAAATAGCAAAAGCCCTAAGGGCTTTTGCTTAAATAGAATTTAGAACGTAGTATATAGGTGAATTTATATTGCCAGCGACTTCTTACCTTCGATATTGGGAAGTAAGCCGGTGAAAATGCCAATGAGCGGTAAAAATGCGCAAACTTTAAATACATAGCCGATGCTGGTTTGATCCGCCAGTTTCCCTAATAAAGCCGAGCCGAGGCCGCCCATACCGAAGGCAAATCCGAAGAACAATCCGGCTATCATACCCACCTTGCCCGGTACCAGTTCTGTAGCGTAAACCAATATAGCCGAAAACGCAGACGAAATAATAATGCCGATGAGTACAGATAACACACCCGTCCAAAATAAACCTACGTAAGGCAACAGCAGCGTAAACGGCGCTACACCTAAAATGGAGATCCAGATAATGTATTTACGGCCAAAGCGATCGCCCAGTGGGCCGCCTATTAAAGTGCCCGCGGCTACTGCACCTAAAAAGGCAAAGAGGTAAATCTGTGATTCCTGTATGGATACATGGAATTTATTGATGAGATAAAAAGTATAATAGCTCGTCATACTGGCCATGTAGAAATACTTGGAAAAGATGAGGATGAGCAAAATTGCCAAAGAAAAATAAACGCGTTTTTTAGATAACGAGTGATGAACTTCTTCGGCAACCACAACTTTATTAAGCGAACGCTGATACAAATGGGCCTTGTACCATTTGCCGATATTTAGCAATACAATAATGGCCAGAATAGCCCCTAAACAAAACCAGGCAATATTAGGCTGACCGTAAGGCACCACAATAACAGCCGCCAACAGCGGGCCAATTGCACTGCCTGCATTACCACCCAACTGAAATATAGATTGCGCCAATCCCTTTTTACCGCCCGATGCCAGGTGCGCCACGCGCGACGACTCGGGGTGAAAAATGGATGAACCGATACCGATTAAACTAACCGCCCAGATGAGGTTTACAAAACTATTGGCAAAGGCCACTGCGAGTAGCCCCAACAGGGTAAAACCCATGCCGATGGCCAGTGAATAGGGGCGTGGCTTTTTATCGGTATACATACCCACAAAGGGTTGCAGTAGTGAAGCTGTAAGCTGATAGGTAAACGTAATTAAACCAATTTGCGAAAAAGTAAGGTGAAACTTACTCTTAAACACGGGGTATACTGCCGGGATAACAGCCTGTAGTAAATCATTAAGCAGGTGCGTAAAGCTGATAGTGAACAGGATAGAAAATACCGTTTGCTGGGCAACTTGTTTTACATCAACGGTGGGGGTGGATAGTTCTGCTGTTTTCATAATATTAGATCAGATCATCTGATGAATTTGGGTAAAAAAATTTTATTCGCGTATAATTTTTTCGGCAATGCTCCATGCTTTTTTTGCATCGCCTGCTATAATGCTTTTGTACAGTTGTTCGTGTATGGCGCTGGTTTCTATAAATATGCCGGTATCTGGATAAATCTGCATAAACCAGTTTTTTAAATGCACCGAAGCCGATTTATACAGATCGGCCAGGATCTCGTTTTTTGATGCCTCGGCAATAGCCACGTGAAATTGGATATCAGCATCAACGCATGCTTCAAGTAATCCTGCTTCGGCTGCAATTTTGCGGTTAGCTAAATGGGTTTTCATAGCGGCAATATCTTTTTCGGTGCGGTTAAGTGCAGCTTTTTCGGCAATCTTTATTTCCAGCAATTGTCTTACCTCGTTCAAATCCTGCATGTTGGCACGTTTCAGGCGCTGGTCCATCGGTTCGCGGTTAGCAGTTACCTGCTCAACAAAAGTACCTACGCCCTGCTGTACACGCAGCAGGCCCGAGTTAGTAAGTATTTTAATCGCTTCGCGGATGGTTGAACGGCCTACTCCAAAATTCTTCATCAGCTCGGGCTCAATAGGCAACTTATCATTTACCTTGTAATGCCCCAGCGAAATTTGCTCCTGTAGTTTAGCAGCAACCTCGTCGGCCAGTGATTTTTTTTGGATTAACGTGTTCATAAATTATTCATCATATCATCAGATGAATTGCGAAGGTAAAATATTTGATTGAAAGATGCAAATTGGGGAAGTAATCGGATTATACCTAACTACCTTATAAAAGGCCTGTGATAATTTACCACAGGCCTTTTATTGTTATAAAACTTGATTAATAAACCCGAAGAGAGGCTACCGCTACATAGCTGTTGTTATAACCGGCTACATCCCAGAAAAAGAAATTGTCATCGTAACTATCTTGTATTACAACATCAACTTCAAGGTCTCCGCCTCCACCGTAAGTTGAGCTTTGACCGGCAGGGATAGTATAAGTATTGGTTCCTGTAGGGCCGTGGGTTGATGAGTTAATTACGGCAACAGTTAACGGAGAAGATAACATTAAAAGCTGGGTGCAAGCAGCATCTTTATAGGCTACTAAATTTACATGCCCGCTAATTTCGGTTGTAGAGCCATCAACGTATGGCATTCCCGTAGCCTGATTAACACCAACATGATCTGTAACTGTTGTGCCTTCTCTAATGTATTCCGCTCTAACATAAATAGCTGGTGTACAGATGCCGTTTGCATTGGCATAATTTTGTGCATTGGCACTAATGTCACTTGCTGCTTTTTGATCAGCATCAGCCTGACTGATTGTTGACATATATTTACCAGCAGGAACTGAGTAGGTTACCTTGCTTGCTACGTAACCAGCACTACAGTTATTTTTAGGCAAAGTTGTTGATTTTGCAACACTATAATAAGTGATTATAACTGGCTTAGGATTAATGATAATAGTAACCGGCACTAAATTTTGCAATTGAAAAGAACCATTACAATAAGTATTAACATAAAAATAAAATGTAGCGGTAATTGGTTGATTAAAAGCATTTTTTAAAGTGAGCTTCATAGAGGTTGGTTGTTGCGTGACCGGGTTGTAGCTGGTGCTGCTCGAAACAGTAACATTAACATAGTTACTCAAGTCAGTGCCAGGTGAACTTGTGGTAGTGGCAGTAGGGTTAAAGCTTGGTGGAGATGAAAAGTAGCAGCTTGGTGTTTCGCCAGTAGCGGTAATTGTAATTGTGGTGCCATCGGTTCCTGTAGCACTTGTAAAACTTTGGCTTTTGGCGGATAAACAGTACGTCAGGATACTGATTAGCAATAGAATTTTTTTCATAAGAGTTAAAAGGTTAAGGATAATTATTTTTTATTAATTACCTAAAGTTATACTCGCACTTTAAACCCCGGAGCTATTTTATATTATTAAATTGTAAAGATATACCCAATAATATGTAACGATGTAGATTTGAGTACACGGTTGATTGCACATAGTTGGCACCGGCATAATTGTTAAAGTATTTAAAGGAATTAAACAGATCATAAGCCTGTATCCATATAAATCCTGTATCGTGAAACAAACCTCTTTTAAGTTCGCCATTTGTAGAAAAAGTAGTGTTATTGCTAATACTATGGCTATAATTGGCGTAAGGGTAAAAGTTAAGATGAAATTTAAAGAATGTAAAAGCCAGTTTATCTGAATATAAAATATTAACAATGTCACTGCTGGTGGTTTGATAATTATATCTGCCAACAGAGCCCGATATAATAGGTGATATAGTGAATAAAGATTTAATAATTGTTAGCGGTATAGATATAGATTGATTGAAATTTATACTACTATTTTTATAATATATATGATTAATAATATTGGGCGACTGTTGATAAATGAATGTGTTATTATAGTTCAAATAAAATTTATCGGAAATTTTTTTAAATATGGAGAAACCTGCTTGTGAGGTTATTGCATGCCCAAGATTATCCCAGAAATTGTTTTGGATAGCACCAGTACCGGAGTAAATGTTGAGCCCAAATTTTTGACTGTAATAATCAAAGCCTCCTTTAATCGTCACAGTTAATGAGTCGGATTTTCGATTTGAAAACTCAATATATAGACTTTTCTTTTGCTCTGGTTTTAATTTAATATTACCATCCATTTGCGAAACCAGGTCTACCGTGTTACTGAGATTGGTGAGTTGGCTTATGGTCGGGTTTTGGGTGTCGGCTTTAAAAATGGCAGTAAAGTTTTTTTGCTTGGTAATTTTGTAATCTAATTTAGCATCGCCAATTATGTTGTAGACAGAACGGAAGTTATTAGCATTATCGGGTTGCGTGCTGCGCCAATTGTAAAGGGACGCAAATGTACCATCAAGTGAAAACGAGGTAAATGTTTGGTGGATTTTAATACCGGTTTCTAAATAATTGTTAACTATCGTGTTTGTTGTGAAAATGTTGTTTGCTGCACTATATATGGTTAAATTGCTGTTGTAATTTATGATGTCTTTTTTGTAATAATTAAAGCCGCTTATAAAACCGTTGTCGCCTGTTGGTTCTGTAAAATCAATATTTAATTGAGAGACATTTTTAGTGGCATTTCTTTTAAAACTTACTAATGAGTCCGTTATTATACTGTTTGATAGGCCGGCAATACTGTCGTTTTCATGTATCCGGTAACTGTTATAATCATTATCTATCTCAATTTTTAGATACCGGCCTTTTTTTGAAGCAAACCTTTTCTGATAAACTAATTTCGAACTCAGCGCATCGCCCGATATATTTTGCTTTTTCAGCAAATTAGAATACGAATTATAATTACCCGAACTGATGCTATAGTTCGAAGTATCAGTTTCATGAACCTGATTGTAATTAAAGGTTTGATAAAAAAGTATGGTGTTTAGTGGGTCTATTTTATAGATAAGCCCAAGATTTGAATTCTTTAAATAGTAAGCTTTGTAATTGGATGCTGTTTTTGTTTTTGAATATTGGTTTAAGTCCTTGTCTTCGCGGTCTGTTTCATTCTGATAGGCTTTATTCTCCATTCGGCCATTAACAGAGAAATCGAATTCAAGCTTTTTACTAAAGTAATTTTTATAGGTAAATGCAGCAGTGTGTGCTGTAATATTATTGCTATTGGTAGAAAAGCTTACTGTAGGTTCTATGGGGTTGTTCTCACTCATATTAATATTATTTGAATTAATAAGAAATGAAACCTGTGCTTTATTACTGTATTGATAGGCGTTTGCGCCAATTAAATATCGACTGGAAGTACCTCCCGCGACATTGAGGTTACCAAATCTGCCATGATTGTATTTGTCTTTAAGCTTTAAGTTAACTTTAACAGTTGGTTTAAGCGCAGTAGTATTAGTTGTACTATCAATGTTAGTTTCTGTTATTTCAATATTTTCTAATGCAAGTGCGGGTATTAGTTTATAAATATCAGTATCATTCTTGCCGAAGAACTCTTTATCATTCACCACTAAGTCCGACACTGTTTTCCCTTTATAGTATAAAACTCCTTTATCATCTTTATAAAAGCCATTCTGTGAAAAAAGATTATCTATCCGCACAGAGCGATCAAAGGTCTGTTTAGATAAATCAATTTTTGTAGTATCCCGGTACCTGCGGGTAGCTTTAACTTTAATTTCTTTGAGTTGGATACTTACCTGGCTCATGCTAAAACTACCCAATGAATAGTTACTTGCTGCTAATTGATTAATGTCCGGTAGATTTTCTACTTTAAGATCGGTAAAGTTTAGAGAATGAAATATAATAAAAGTAGCCTTTCTGTAATAATTGGCAGGAATGCTGAATTTCCCCGTGCTATCACTCTTGAGTGTGTAAATGTTTTTTGCTTCTTTAAATAAGGAGATAGTAGCTGCCTCTACAGGTAAGCCGCTTTTTTTATTTTGTATGTTCCCTGTGATGTTTATAGATTCTGCATATACTGTTACAGGTATGAATATCAACAAGATAAAAACCAGTAGTTTGCACATTCAATATAGAAGATAAGGTGTGTGAACATAGCTAAGGCATTTGTGCTAATAGTTAAATAAATGTTATTATAATAATTATACGATAAGTGGCTTATAAAATAACCCTCTCAAATTTTCTTAAAGATTCATAAATTTCTAAGCCAAGTTTCTTATCGTATTCTTCTTTCTCCCGCTCACCCCATACCTTTGCAACACAAATACCAATAAATGAATTTCAAACAACTACTATCGTTAAGTGCACTTGCTATTTTTATAACCGCGCAAGCTGCCGTACATCGCCATACTCAACCTGATAGCGCCAATACTCTTTACGATACCACTACCAAAGCACAAATGATTTCTAATCAATTCAGCTTTACCGAGGGACCGGCTACCGATAAAAAGGGCAACGTGTTTTTTACCGATCAGCCGAATAATAAGATCTGGGAGTACGATACCAATGGCAAGCTTACCGTATTTATGGATAGCGCGGGCCGAAGCAATGGGATGTATTTCGATAAAAAAGGCAATCTCATCTCGTGTGCTGATGAGCACGACGAGCTATGGTCTATCGCGCCGGATAAAAAGGTGACAGTATTGGTGAAATCATTCGGAGGCAAATTATTGAACGGCCCTAATGATGTTTGGGTTGACCGCAATACAGGCGGCATTTACTTTACCGACCCATACTACCAACGCGATTACTGGACACGTCAGCAATCGGATTTAGATGGTATGAAGGTTTACTACCTGCCCAAAGGTGCTAAGGAAGCCATTATCGTAAACGATCAATTGAAAAAGCCGAACGGCATTACCGGAACACCCGATGGGGAATATTTATATGTGGCCGATATTAATGGCAATAAAACCTATCGATTTACCCGCCAGGCCGATGGCAGATTAACTGATCAACAAGTATTTGTAAACCAGGGATCGGATGGTATGACGATTGACGCCCTGGGCAATATTTACCTGTGCGGAAAAGGCGTAACCGTTTATAACCCGGCAGGTGTACAAATAGCCCACATCGATATACCGGAGCCCTGGACTGCCAACATTTGCTTCGCTGGTAAGAATAAGGATGTGCTGTTTATGACGGCATCGAAAGCAATTTATACGTTGAAGATGAAGGTGAAAGGGGTAGAGTAAATACCATTCACGTCATCCCGATTCGCCGATAGGCGAATCGGGATCCCACAGTACAGGTCTGCCATTGCAATATTTTATACCTAGCATGTGGGGTGCTGAAACAAGTTAAGCATGACGTACTTTTACATATTAACACCAACACCTATGCAACCCGATTACCTAACCAGCGCCCGTAAGCAATTTGAATACTACAAAATGCTGTGCGAAAAAACGTTCGATCAGCTTAATGATGAACAGCTTTTTTGGCAATACAACCCGGAGAGTAACAGTATTGCCAGTATCGTAAATCATTTGTGGGGCAACATGCTATCCCGATGGACTGACTTTAACCACCGATGGCGAAAAGCCCAACCGCAACCGCGAAGCAGAATTCGATAACGACATAGAAGACCGCACCGAACTATTGCAAAAATGGAACGAAGGCTGGCAATGCTTATTCGCGGCTATCGATTCTGTCAATGCAGATAACATCGATGCCATCATCTACATCCGCAACATGGGGCACACCGTTACCGAAGCCATTAACCGGCAATTGGCACATTATCCTTACCACGTTGGGCAAATTGTATTTATTGGTAAAATGGCGTTAAATGAGCAATGGAAATCGCTTTCCATCCCGCGTGGTAATTCCGCAGAATACAATGCAGACAAGTTTGCCCAGCCTAAACATAAGGAGCATTTTACGGATGAGTTTTTGGGAGATAAGAAGGCGAAATAGATCGTCCCCGGCTATTTACATTTATAATTTTTATTAGATTTACGAGCGCACCAACTAATTGCGCATCCTAAATTTATTCATGAATACCCAGCCCAAACTGCACAAAGCTCTTAACTATTTTATCGCATTGGTATGGTTGGTTAATGGGCTGTTGTGCAAAGTGCTAAACCTCGTACCACGCCATCAGCAAATTGTAGCCCGGATTTTAGGGCATGAACATGCAAACCTTTTTACTAAGCTAATAGGCCTGTCCGAAATACTAATGGCGGTATGGATTATCAGTGCAATAAAACCCAAGCTTAATACCCTAACACAGATGCTCATTATAGCCGTAATGAACACGATTGAGTTTATACTCGCCCGTGATCTGTTACTTTGGGGTTGGGCCAATTCTATATTTGCGGCCATGTTTATCGGGTTCATTTATTATAACCAATTTGTGCTTGGCCAAAAAATAACTCGATAATGCTAGAATTCCTCAAAAATCATCCTTTTGGTGTCGATGCTTTTTTCGATAGTTCTCTTGTACTCACTTTTGCCGTACCCAAAGCCGAGGTAGCACATTTAATACCTGAGTGTTTATCGTTAGATACATTTAATGATGAATGGGCATTTATTGCTGTGGCTATGGTACAAACTAAAGGATTAAGACCTGCCGGGTTTCCCAGGTTTATAGGGAACGATTTCTTCCTGATAGGTTACCGCATCTTTGTAAGATATTCCAACGCAGCAGGCAAAAGGCTGCGCGGATTGTACATTTTGAAGTCGGAAACTGATAAAAAGAAAATGGAGTTGATGGGAAATATTTTCACCCATTATAATTATACCACTACAGATATTAAACAAACATATTCTGGCGCCGAAACTGAAATAAGCTCTGTAAAATCGGACTTTAAGTTAACGGCTGAAACATCAGACGAGGAAATCGCACTGCCAGCTCATTCGCCATTCGAAAATTGGAAAGAGGCCCGGCGTTTTGCAGGCCCACTGCCTTTTACCTTCACCTACAATCGGCAAACTAAAGAAGTGCTAATTATTGAGGGCGTGCGCGAAAACTGGGTACCTCAACCGGTAAAGGTGTTAGATTATAAATTCGCTTTTTTAGAATCGCTTAAGCTTAAATCTCACGTGCTTGCCAATGCATTTATTATTAAAGAGATCCCGTACCACTGGAAAAAAGGAAAAATAGAAAAATGGAACGGGTGAGAAAACCATTTGAGGGTATAAGCAATATTGTGCGATTTAACTGGCACTTTTACCTTTTATCGGTAGCGCTTATTGTTTGCTTATTGGGGTTTAATTATTGGAGCGATAAAGAATATCAATTATTGATATTCTTTGCAATTGCGGCCATTATCACTACTACGCTTACCTCGCTATTGGTATCTTTCTACGTATATGATGTATCCGATCTTTACCAATTTAAGTGGCTCGATCAGTTGCAGATCAAACCCGGCAGTAATATCATCAATATACATGCAGGCTTTGATGAAACCAGCAGTTTATTACACCAAAGATTTCCAGGTTCATCGCTGGCTGTTTTCGATTTTTATGATCCACTCAAGCATACCGAAGTTTCTATCCAACGGGCACGAAAGGCTTATCCCCCGTTTAACAATACCAAGTCGGTAGCTACCTCTGTGCTTCCTGTTTCGGACCTTTATGCCGACTATATTTTTATCATTTTCTCGGCACATGAAATCAGGGATCAACAAGAGAGAAACACTTTTTTTAACGAACTTAAAAGGATCTCAAAATTTACCTCGAAGATTATTGTAGTTGAACATTTGCGTAATACACCCAACTTTTTGGCCTACAATATTGGCTTCTTTCATTTCTTATCAAAAACAACCTGGTACAACACATTTAAAAATGCCGGTTTAAATATCGATCAGGAAATAAGCATTACCCCATTTATTAAAACGTTTATCCTTAAGCATTCATGATATTTAACCTTAAAGTGATCGGGATTCTGTTAATTATACTGGCGCTTATTCATAGCGTTTTTCCACGCTATTTTAAATGGGCTAAAGACCTGGCAGCAATCAGCTTAATTAACAGGCAGCTTATTTACATCCACACCTTTTTTATTGCGTTTGCCTTATTGCTGATGGGCTTGCTGTGCCTTACATCAGCAGCAGACCTGGTAAGTACGCCATTAGGCAGTCGCATTACTTTAGGGTTTGCCATATTTTGGACTGTAAGGCTTGTTATACAGTTCTTCGGGTACTCGTCAAAACTATGGAAGGGGAAAGCCTTTGAAACATCAATGCACGTTATATTCTCAATTTTATGGCTTTATTTAAGCGTTAGCTTTATATACACGTATTGGTTAAGCATTAAATAAAATAGCTTGACACCAAATTGTAAACAAAGCCCATCTACTCGTCATCATTCCCAATTTTCCCTTTACTTTGCAGTTTTAAAAAACGTATCAATATGTCAATCATTTGGGCTCACCTACCGGGATATAGTGTAAACGATTATTTGCCTGTTAAAATAGGCAAGGCAATTAACGTTAAGTTTTGGATGCAAACCGAAGGCCGGTTACAAGTGCGCGAAACAGGTGATAATTACTTAACAAGCACATCTTCACATGATTTTGATTTTGGCGGTACGGTGATTTCGGAAATGGCTATTAACGATACACTGATACTGGTTGTTGACACGGGCAAAATGCAGTTTTACATTGAGAGCGAACGTACATCGGGTGTAGCATTTAACAATGGTTACTTTGGCAAATTTGTACGGGCAAAAGGTAGATTGTCGTTCGGCGAATATCCGTTTAATATGGGTGTAGAAGAAGTTGAAATTATCCCCCAGCAAATTATCAAAGTAACTATCCCCAAGAGTAAAATCATTGATTATAATGGCGCTTTAGCTATCCCCGGCTATTTATCTCCAGACGAATATACGGAGGCAGATACCCAGTCGGTTGAAGAAATATCAGACGACAGCAATACTGAGGCCTTCTACCTCATCCAATATCAGTTAGCAGATCTATAACTTAACTTCTTTAAGTGCCGAATCCAGAACCGCCCAAACTTTGTTTGTATAAGGTAATGGCGAAGCCTCAAAAAAGATAAAATTACCCTTTTGATGAATCTTTAAATTTAATGTTATAGGTTCTTGCGTCATGTAATCGAGCATGTGCAGTTCGCCTGCAAAAGCTTTTCTACCCGCCGAAACGTTAGCTATGCTGTGCAGCTTTATGGTAACTGGGATGTTTTGTGCGGTATCTATTTTAGCCTCCTTCAGGTTGTTTTTCACCAGGCCGGTGTAGTAAAATTTTAAACAGGTTTCAAGCTCTGTTTGGGTAAGTGGGGTGCCGCTTTGTAATGTCCACAGGTAACAATAAGTCCAGTAACCTTCGGCTTTCTTTTTGCTCCAATCAGGTGAGAACCGGATGTCTTCAATTCCCTTAATCGGCAAGCCAGGCGCAAATACAGGAGGCAGGCCGAACCGTTCTATTGTCCAATCTGGTGGCGCATTTAACAAATAAGCCACCTGACAAAAGCCGTTATTACACTTCGACAACAGGAAAAACAGGAACAGGAAAAACAACTTGATACGCATAAGGATGGTGTTTAAGGTTGCACCAGCTAAGCTACCCCTATCAGTTGTGAAAAAATGTTATTTAATGTTAAAGAAGGTTAAACCCCTCCCTAACCCTCCCCAAAGGGGGAGGGAACTGAGAAGGAATATGAAGTTTTAATAGAACTTTGGCAAGGGATTCAATCTGGTATCCTGGCGTTGGTGCCAGTACGGGTAGATCGGATCTTTATAGCTGGCATCGTCCAATTTTTTAACCTGTTCGGTGGTTAAGTTCCATCCTACGGCGGCAAGGTTTTGTTTCAGTTGCTCTTCGTTGCGGGCTCCAATAACCAGGTTGGCTACGGTCGGGCGTTGTAATAACCAGTTTAAGGATACTTGTGCCACGCTTTTGCCAACTTCTTCGGCAACCTCATCCAAGGCATCAACAATTTTATATAGATGCTCAAAGTCTGTCTCCGGGCCGTGGCTGCCACCCTGACTACGTCTGTTATCCTGAGGGATAGGCTGTCCCCTGCGGAACTTACCACCCAATTGACCAGAAGCCAATGGACTCCATACAATTGTGCCTACCTTTTGGTCGATACCTAACGGCATCAACTCCCATTCAAACTCACGGTCTAATAATGAATAGTAAGCCTGGTGACCCACATAACGTGCCCATCCATAACGCTCTGATACAGAAAGCGATTTCATTAAGTGCCAGCCCGAAAAGTTAGAGCAGGCAATATAACGCACTTTGCCGCTACTCACCAGGTCATCCAACGCACGTAGGGTTTCTTCAACCGGGGTATTACCGTCGAAACCATGCAGGTGATAAATATCAATATGGTCTGTTTGCAAACGTTTTAAACTGTTGTTTACAGATTCGATGAGGTGAAAGCGTGATGATCCATAATCATTCGGCCCTTCGCCCATTCTGAAAGTAGCTTTGGTTGAAATAAGCACCCGGTTACGCAGGCCTTCTAAAGCCTGGCCTAAAATTTCTTCAGAAATACCGTTCGAATATACATCGGCAGTATCAAACAGGTTAACGCCAGCATCAAGGCAAAGGTGTATCAGTTTTTTGGCGTCATCGAGCTGGGTATTACCCCATGCTTTAAAAAATTCGTTACCGCCTCCAAAAGTGGCCGTTCCAAAACTTAGTACCGGCACATGTAGTCCCGAAGCACCTAATTGTCTGTATTCCATAGTGTGTGGTTAAAAGATGAAAAAATATACGCCCGGCCCGTACATAACCGGGCGTATATTTCAAATTTAACGGCCTTAGGTTAACTTATGTGTCACGGTAATGAAAGGAAATGAAATTAAGGGGGAATGGGGCTAGCTGCATGTTATATATCGTAATGCACCATAGCCAAAACGCACTGTCTAATTTTATGGCTATTTTCAACGGAAATAGGCTTTTCCGTCATAGTTCTGCCGGAAGAATAACTTCGGCAGAACTATTTTTTTGTCGTTTTTTCTTTTTGATTATCAGGAGAATAGGGCGTGAAGCAAATTTCAGGCTAAACAATCCTGTTGTAATTTAAGTTAGAGTTAATGAAAAGCAGAGGAAAGTAATTATTTAAAGTATCAGATATATCGAGAAACTCCTACCTATTTATTAACAGAAACTTACATTTTAAATACTTACAACCATGAAAAAGTCCCTTTTAATAGTAGCCGCATCTTTATTCACGTGTATTACAGCTGGTAGTGTTTTTGCACAAACACAAGATACCGTTCATAAAACCACAACAACTACTACAACAACCACAACTGCCCCAGCGCTGGATGTTGCAACCATACTAACTGCCAACCCCGATTATTCGACAGCAGCAACTGCCGTTAAAACTGCAGGATTGGATGTTACCTTAAAAGGTGTTGGCCCGTATACGGTTTTCGCCCCAAACAACGTAGCGTTTAGCAAACTGCCTGCCGGCGATCTGGATAATTTAATGAAAGACCCAACCAAGCTGGCTACCCTGTTAAAAGGCCACGTGGTTACCGGCCACTATACTAAAGCCGAAATTATTAAAGCCCTAACTGTTGGTAAAGGTAAAGCTACCTTAACCACGCTCGATGGCCAGGTGTTAACTCTTTCGGTTAGCCCCAACAAAACCCTGCAGTTAACCAATGCAGCAGGCAACAGTGCCGAGGTTGTTTTGTATGACATGGTAGGCACCAACGGTGTTGTAAACGGCATTAACGGTGTACTGAAATAATACAGCCTTTAATAACCAATAACAAAAACCCCAATGGCCCTTGCGGCTATTGGGGTTTTGCATTTACACACTCACATCTCATTACACTGCAAAGATCAATAGTTTAACCCTTTAAAAAGTGATCAGGATCACATTTTAACCTGATGCCCGTCATGGTGCAGGTTGCGATTTATAGGCACCTTTGTTATATCAAAACAACAACGATATGGCAACTTTAAAAGCAATTGATCAAAGCAGCTGGATGGCTGAAAATCATACCGAAGGTAACTTTAACTTATGGGCTAAATTTATGGCCTATGCCGATAGCCAAAAACCAAACCATACGCTTTGGTTCTTTATTACCTTAATTGGCCAGGGTGTTTTGTTTTTACCTATACCTGCCGTATTAATGTATTATTACGATGCCAACATTAGTGTATTGGCCGTTACCATGGTGTGTTTCTTTACTACCATTATTGCAAACATGGGTGGCGAAGGCATCCGTACAACTTTAACTTTATTAGCAGCCAGCGTGTTTATACACATTGCAATGGTGTTGGTTGTAGCTTTATAACAATTGTTTAGTGTTTTAATAATCAGATTTATAGGTAAGAAGCGGCTTTAGAGCCGCTTCTTTAGTTTAATGATAGAATGAGTGACTTTAAATGATAGATTAAGAAATCTCTTTACCAATGAACTATTGAACCAATGACTATTGGCCACTGACTAATTACCAATTGCACACCCCTTTGCACATACGCATGCTTTGCCCCACGCATTTTTTTTGTTGCCAAAGGTCGAGGTTTTCGATAGTTTGATTGGCTATTTGTTG